>DASUGG010000039.1:0-3569 GCA_036274135.1 Geminicoccaceae bacterium | reverse complement strand
GCGGCGGCCCGCCCGGTCGCCCGTCTGAGCCGGAGGCCTGCGCCGCATCGGCGGTCGCGACGTCTCGAGCTGACAGGTGGAGCGCGCATCGGTGCGTGGCGCCAATGACGCGACCGCTTTGTTTAATTTATGATTGAGAATTGGATGTCATAAGGCTACCTGTGGTTGCTATCCCGCAAACCGTCAAAAAAGGAGCAGCCGCATGACACCGGAGATGGAGCAAAAGGTTCTGGCATCGCTGTACGACCGGCTGTGGGACGCCATCACCTACAGCCCGGGGGCGGGCAAGAGCAGCGCCTTCGACAAGCAGACCAGCTTCGTGCAGTTCTCCAAGGGCGAAGCGCTGCGCGGCGAGGATTTCCTCAACGCGGCGGCGCCGATCAACCCGGGCGGCGACCTCAACGCCGCCGAGACCTTCTCGCGCATGGTCGACGTCGTGCCGCTGGTCCAGGGCGACTATGCGCCGAGCGCCACCCGCCTCTCCCAGGCCTATGCCAGCATCGTCCAGGGGGCGAACTCCAACGTCAAGACCAACCCGGACCAGCAGAAGATCTACAATCAGGCCTACAGCTATCTGAACACCACGACCAAGATCAAAGAGTTCGACGGCAGCGAGACCACCCAGACGGGGCCGTCGCGGATCTTCAACTCCTACCTCGCCAATCGCGACGCCTACGCCAACGCGCTGTCCGGCTATCGCCTGGCCTACAGCAGCTACAACCTGAACGATCCCAAGCAGCAGCGCGAATGGCAGGCGCGATCGCCGGCCCTGCAGGCGGCGCTGGACCGCACCTGGAGCGTCTGGCGAGGCGAAGGCGCCACCCAGGTCGAGCGCGCGCTCGCGGCGCTCGACACGACGATCAACTCGGCAGTCCGCAACGTGCTCGAGGAGGCGCGCCAGACCATCGCCCAGGCGGCGCTGACCTCCAACCTCGGCGACGGCACGAAGTGGTATCTGTCCTACGCGCTGCCGAGCGACTGGAGCGGGCCGGGCGGTGCGGAGAACCTCACGGCGATCACGCTCGAGAGCAGCAACCTGCAGACCGAGAGCAGCTCCCGGTTCGACTCCTATAGCGCCGGCGCGTCGTGGTCGGCGGGCCTGTGGAGCGTGGGCGGCGAATCGGCCGGCAGCTTCGGCTCGAGCAGCTACCACATGTCGGCCGACAAGCTGAAGCTCTCGGCCAAGCTCGGCCTGGTCCGCATCTATCGGCCCTGGCTCAACGACCTGATCTTCCGGATGAACGGCTGGTTCGTGGACAACTTCGACCAGAACGGCATTTCCAACGGCCAGCTCAAGGGCAACGAGCACGCCGCCCTGCCGCTGATCCCGACGGCGTTCGTGATCGGCCGCAACATCGCGATCGAGGCGGACTTCACGACCGAGGACAAGACCCACGTCGAGAAGGCGATCTCCGGCTCGGCAAGCGTCGGCTGGGGACCGTTCCGGGTGAGCGGCAGCTACTCGCACAGCTCCTCCAAGGACACGTTCAAAAGCACGTTCGACGGCGGCACGCTGCAGATCCCCGGCATCCAGATCCTCGGCTGGGTGAGCGAGATCGTGCCCGCCTCGCCGCCGCAGAAGGCGCCCTGATCCCGACCGGAAGCGAACAGCGAGGTTGAGCGCCGCGCGGCCGGAGTCGTGCCCCTCGTGGGCCGGCTCCGGCCGGCGTGGGGCCTGCATGAACATCGATCTCACCGCCGCGCTGGCGCGCTCGCTCCCGGAGCCGCCGCCGCCGACAGGCACCGGCCGCCGGGTGCCGCACGGCGGGCCCAAGGCGCTGACGGCCGGCATCGCCGCCAAGCCGGTCCTGCAGCTCAGCGACGTCCCGTTGCCCCTCGATCCGGCGGACTATCGCAACCCTTACTCCAACACCAATCCGCAGGGCGACCAGCGAACCCTCTACGCCTTCCGCTCGCTCGTCGATCCGGTCCCCGAGTTCGACCGCGCCTACCGGCCGAGCGCGCGGTCGACCGAGCGCGTCTACCAGAACCTCGTGCGCGGCGCGTCGGCCAAGACGGGCCAGGACTTCGCGGCGGCCGTGCTGGCGGACGCGCGCCAGTCCTTCGACGAGAGCGCGCTCGAGAACCTCGTCATCACGCCCGGCAAGTGGCATCCGGTCTATGCCACGCCGAGCGACTGGTACGACCCGGCGCAGACCGGCCGCTTCCAGCCGATCGAGCTCGATCTCGCCGACGACGGCAGTGGCGCCTTCACCCTCCTGCCCGGCAGCGACCGCCTGCAATGGCGGCTCGGCGACCCGAGCCGGCCGCAGCTCACCAAGCCGCCCGATCCGGACACCAGGCCCAACTCGCTCCGCTTTCGCTGCCTGCAGGTCACGTTGCAGCGCCCCTGGCTCGACTTCGAGATCTTCGGCCTGCAGGGCTGGTACCTGCAGGGCCAGGCCGAGGGCTATTACTCGACGGGCGAGGCCACGACCAATCCGGGCGTGCTGCCGCTCGTGCCGACCCGCATCCTGCTCGGCACCGACATCGAACTCGATGCCCGCATCGGGCCCGGCGATCGCGACCTGGTCCGCCAGGCGACCGCCGGCGGGCTGCCCCTCGCGCTCGGCCCCTTCGATCTCGGCTCGATCGCCCTCGCAGGCGACGGGATCCGGGCTGTGCCGGCCGGTCGGCCCGCTCTGTACGTCGTCGGCTGGTGCAGCGATCTCGTGCCGCTGGCGCCCGCGATCGCCGGGAACCGGTAGGCAGCCAGGCAATGTTGCACCCTACCACGGCTGCATGCGGTTCCAGGCGTCCAGCGCGGCGATCTTGTAGGCCTCGGCCAGCGTCGGGTAGTTGAAGGTGTTCTCGACGAAGTAGTCGAGCGTGCCGTGCAGGTTCAGGACCGCCTGGCCGATGTGGATCAGCTCGGTGGCGCCCTCGCCGACGATGTGCACGCCCAGCAGGCGGCGGTCGTCGAGCGCGAACAGCATCTTCAGGAAGCCGGTCTCGAGGCCCATGATGTGGCCGCGCGAGGTCTCGCGAAAGCGGGCGATGCCGGCCTCGTAGCCGATCTTCTGGTCGCGCAGCTCGTCCTCGGTCAGGCCGATGGTCGAGATCTCCGGCACCGCGTAGATGCCGTACGGGAAGAACGCCGGCGGGTCGGGCGCCTCGTGCTCGAAGGCGCGGCAGGCGGCGATCCGGCCCTGCTCCATCGAGGTCGAGGCGAGGCTCGGGAAGCCGATCACGTCGCCGGCCGCGAAGATGTGCGGCACGCAGGTCTGGAAGGTCGCGGTGTCGACCTGCAGCCGGCCGCGATCGTCGCAGGCGAGACCGCAGGCCTCGAGGTTGAGGTCGCGCGTCGCGCCCATGCGGCCGGCGGCGTACAGCACCATGTCCGAGCGCACCGTGCGGCCGTCCTCGAGCCGGATCGTGCAGTCGTTGCCGTGCCGCTCGATGCCCTTGACCTTGCAGCCGAGGCGCAGCGAGATGCCGCGATTGCGGATGTCGTAGGTGAAGTTGGCAAGCAGCTCGCGGTCGATGAACTCCAGCATCTGCTGGCGCGCCTCGATCAGGGTCACGCGCACGTCGAGGGCGCTGAAGATGGTGGCGTACTCGACGCCGAT
>DASUGG010000038.1:0-13297 GCA_036274135.1 Geminicoccaceae bacterium | reverse complement strand
CAGTACCTCGCCAAGATCTACGAGGAAACTAAAGGCAGACCGAGATACCTCATCAAGCGGCAGATCGGCACGCAACAGCCCCCCTTCGACCCGTCCCTCGGCTGAGCACCGGCATCATACCCGCGTTTGCGACAAGCTAAGTTCTTGTTTTGTTCGCAGACGGCGCTAGACTCGGCGCATGGCCAGCAGGCAGGACGGCACCGTCCACAAGGGACGCGGCGCGACCTTCAACCCGAAGGTCCGCTTCGAGGCGACCGCGCTCGACCCGTTCGACGACGGCTGGGGCTCGCTCGCGCAACGCGCTGAGGAAACCGCGCCGCCGCGCACCGAGGTCTTCGCCGACACCAGCCGCAGCGTGATCGCGCGCAACCAGTCCCCCGACATCGGCTTCGACCGTTCGATCAACCCCTATCGCGGCTGCGAGCACGGCTGCATCTACTGCTACGCCCGGCCGAGCCACGCCTTTCTGGGGCTCTCGCCGGGGCTCGAGTTCGAGACCAAGATCTTCGCCAAGCACGATGCGGCGGCGCTGCTCGAGCGCGAGCTGGCGGCGCCCGGCTATCGCTGCGCGCCGATCGCGCTCGGCCCCAACACCGATCCCTACCAGCCGATCGAGCGCCGCCTGCAGATCACCCGCAGCGTCCTCGAGGTGCTGGCGCGCTGTCGCCATCCGGTCACGATCGTGACGAAGTCGGCGGCGATCCTGCGCGACATCGACCTCCTGGCGCCGATGGCGGCGGACCGGCTGGCGGCGGTCAGCGTCTCGGTCACCTCGCTCGATCCGGAGTTGGCGCGCAAGCTCGAGCCGCGGGCGGCGGCGCCGCATCGCCGGCTGCAGGTGATCGAGCAGCTGAGCGCCGCCGGCATCCCGGTCGGCGCCATGGTCGCGCCGCTCATACCGGGCCTGAACGACCACCAACTCGAGGCGATCGTCGCCGCCGTCGCCCGCGCCGGCGCGCGCGAGGCGAGCTACGTGCTGCTGCGCCTGCCTTACGAGATCAAGGACCTGTTCGAGGACTGGCTGCAGGCGCATGCGCCCCTACGTAAGGAGCATGTGCTGTCGCTGGTGCGGCAGTGTCGCGGCGGCCGGCTCAACGACCCCGCGTTCGGCCGTCGCATGCGCGGCGAAGGCGCCTATGCCCGGCTGATCGCCCGGCGGTTCGCGGTGGCGCGGCGCCGGCACGGCCTGGAGCCGGTCGAGCGGACGCTCCGCAGCGACCTCTTCGAGCCGCCGCGGCACGACCGGCAGCTCCGCCTGCTCTAGCAAATCGAGCCATCTCCGGGGCATCCGGGCACAGCTTTAGCCCGTTTCTAAAACACGGTTCAGACCTAGGGAATGTCGGCCTTTTTGGTGGATTCGGGGTTGACATCGGCGCCCGCTTGGCCACATTAGAGATCGCAAATCGGACCATTTTGGTACTCTTTGCGAGGGGCTGGCGTGATCCGTCTCAGCAAGCTTGCCGACTACGGCATCGTGATGATGACCAACATGGCCCGTCATCCGAGGCGACAGCACAGCGCGGCCGAGATCGCCGCCGAGAGCCACATTCCGCTGCCGATGGCCAGCAAGATCCTCAAGAGCCTCGCCCGCGCGGGCCTGCTGGCCTCGCACCGCGGCGCCAAGGGCGGCTACGGGCTGGCGCGCGACGCCGAGGCGATCACCGTCGCGGAGGTGATCGTCGCGCTGGAGGGGCCGATCGCGCTGACCTCCTGCATCGAGGATGGCCGCGGCGAGTGCGGCATCGAGTCGCTCTGCCCGGCGCGTGCTAACTGGCAGCGGATCAACGACGCGATCCGCCGCGCCCTCGAGGAGATCAGCATGGCGGAGATGGCGGTCGCGGTGCCTTCCGCCTTCATGCCGGCGATCGGGCCGCCTGCGGCCCGCGCGGCTTCCGAGACCTTTCGCAACCGCGAGGCATGAGCCCGGCCAGCCGGGCAGGAGACGATGATGGCGACAGCGCTCGAGACGGTGCGCGAGTACAGCGGCGGCGACTACAAGTACGGCTTCGTCACCGACATCGAAGCCGAGATCGCCGCCAAGGGCCTGGACGAGGAGACCATCCGCATCATCTCGGCGAAGAAGCGCGAGCCGTCCTGGATGGTGGACTGGCGGCTCAAGGCGCTCGCCCGCTGGCAGGCCATGGAGGAGCCGGGCTGGGCCAAGGTCCATTATCCGCCGATCGATTTCCAGGCGATCAGTTACTATGCCGCGCCGAAATCCAGCGCCGAGCGCCCCAAGAGCCTGGACGAGGTCGACCCGGAGCTGCTGCGCACCTACGAGAAGCTCGGCATCCCGGTGCGCGAGCAGGAGGTGCTGGCGGGCGTCGCCGTCGACTACGTGTTCGACAGCGTCTCGGTCGCGACCACCTTCAAGGAGAAGCTCGCCGAACTCGGGATCATCTTCTGCTCGATCTCGGAGGCGCTGCAGGAGCACCCGGAACTGGTGCGCAGGTATCTCGGCAGCGTCGTGCCGCAGGGCGACAACTTCTTCGCCGCGCTGAACTCGGCGGTGTTCAGCGACGGCTCGTTCGTCTACGTGCCGAGGGGCGTGCGCTGCCCGATGGAGTTGTCTACCTATTTCCGCATCAACGCCGCCGAGACCGGCCAGTTCGAGCGCACCCTGATCATCGCCGACGAAGGCGCCTATGTCAGCTATCTCGAGGGCTGCACCGCGCCGCAGCGCGACGAGAACCAGCTGCACGCCGCGGTGGTCGAGCTGATCGCGCTGGACGATGCCCAGATCAAGTACTCCACGGTGCAGAACTGGTATCCCGGCGATCACGAGGGCAAGGGCGGCATCTACAACTTCGTGACCAAGCGCGGCGCCTGCCGCGGCCGCAACTCGAAGATCTCCTGGACCCAGGTCGAAACCGGCTCGTCGATCACCTGGAAATATCCGAGCTGCATCCTCCAGGGCGACAACTCGGTCGGCGAGTTCTACTCGGTCGCGCTGACCAATAACCGGCAGCAGGCCGATACCGGCACGAAGATGATCCACATCGGCAAGAACACCCGCTCGCGCATCGTCTCCAAGGGCATCTCGGCCGGGCGCAGCAACAATACCTATCGCGGCCTCGTGCGCGTGCTGAAGGGTGCCGACAACGCGCGCAACCACACGCAGTGCGACTCGATGCTGCTAGGCGACCGCTGCGGCGCCCACACCGTGCCCTACATCGAGGTCAAGAACCGCTCCGCCAAGGTCGAGCACGAGGCCACGACCTCGAAGATCAGCGACGACCAGATGTTCTACTGCCGCCAGCGCGGCCTGTCCGGCGAGGATGCCGTGGCGCTGATCGTCAACGGCTTCTGCAGGGAGGTGATGCAGGAGCTGCCGATGGAGTTCGCGGTCGAGGCGCAGAAGCTCCTGGCCATCAGCCTCGAGGGCAGCGTCGGCTAGCTCGGACGCGCCCGTCTGACCACTGTTCGCTTGAGGAAGGGCATGCTTAGCATTCAAGGCCTTCGGGTCTCGGTCGAGGACCGGGAGATCCTGAAAGGCGTCGATCTCGAGGTCGGCGCCGGCGAGGTGCACGCGATCATGGGCCCGAACGGTTCGGGCAAGAGCACGCTCGCCTATGTCCTCGCCGGGCGCGACGGTTACGAGGTGACCGGCGGGGAGGTCCGCTACGACGGCGCCGACCTGCTGCCGCTCGAGCCGGAGGAGCGCGCCGCCGCCGGCCTGTTCCTGGCCTTCCAGTACCCGATCGAGATTCCCGGCGTCGCCAACATGTACTTCCTGCGCACGGCGCTGAACTCGCTGCGCAAGGCGCGCGGCGAGGAGGAGATCGGCGCCGCGGACTTCATGAAGCTGGTGCGCGACAAGGCCAAGCTGGTCGGCATCAGGCCGGATCTCCTGAAGCGCAGCGTCAATTTCGGCTTCTCGGGCGGCGAGAAGAAGCGCAACGAGATCCTGCAGATGGCGGTGCTCGAGCCCAAGCTCGCGATCCTCGACGAGACCGATTCCGGCCTCGACATCGATGCGCTGCGCACCGTCGCCGACGGCGTCAACAGCCTACGCGACCCCGCGCGTGCGATCGTCGTAATCACGCACTACCAACGGCTCCTCGACTACATCGTGCCCGACTTCGTGCACGTGCTGCTCGACGGCCGGATCGTCCGGCGCGGCGGCAAGGAGCTGGCGCTCGAGCTCGAGCGTTCCGGCTACGGCGCGTTCGCGCCTGCCGAACAGGCGGTGGCCTGAGCCATGCCGGGCACCCAACAGCGGATCGAGCCGCCGCCGCGCTACCGCGCCCTCTTCGGCGAGGCGCTCGCCGATCTCCCCGGCGCCGCGACCCTGCCCTGCCGTCGCCTGCGCGAAGAAAGCTTCGCCCGCTTCGAGGCCCTGGGCTTTCCCGGCCCGAAGACGGAGGCCTGGAAGTATACCCAGCTGGCGCCGCTGACGAAGCTCGAGCTCGGGCTGCCGGCGCCGGCCCGGCTCGCGCGCGCCGAGATCACGCCCTTCCTGATCGACGATCCCGCGGCGGTCCGCCTGGTGTTCGTCAACGGCCGCTTCGCCGCCGATCTGTCCGACGGCCTGTCTGCCGCAATGTCGGACCGTGACGGCGTCAGCGTCGAGAGTCTGGACGCGGCGCTCGAGCGCGGCGATGCGGACTGCCTCGAGCTGCTGCCGCAGGAGGACGACGAGCGCGGCCTGAGCGCCCTGAACAATGCCCTCGTCGCCGGTGGTGTCCTGATCAGGCTGGCCGATCACGCCACGCCGGGCGGACCCGTGCAGCTGCTGTTCGTCAGCGTCCGCCAGGATCACGCGGCGCTGATCAGCCCGCGCAATCTGGTCGTGCTCGGCGACGGTGCGATGCTCGACCTAATCGAGAGCCATGTCACCCTGGGCGGCGCCAGCAACGTCACCAACCTGGTCAACCAGATCACGGTCGGGCGAGCGGCGCAGCTGCGCCACGACCGTCTGCAGCTCGGCGAGATCGCCGGCAGCCTGATCGGTCGGACGGCGTACCGGATTGCGGCAGACGCACGTCTGACGCAGTCGCAGGCGACGCTCGGCGGCGGCCTCGTGCGCAACGAGATCGCGGCGCTGGTCGACGGCAGCGGTGTCGAGCTCAACCTCAACGGCCTGTACCTGACGCGCGGGCGGCAGCACGTCGACAACGCGATCCGGGTCGATCACGCCAAGCCCGGCAGCGTCAGCGATCAGTTCTACAAGGGCGTGCTGGACGGCGAGGCGCGCGCGGTGTTCGCCGGCAAGATCGTCGTCCGCCGCGAGGCCCAGAAGACCAACGCCTACCAGACCAACAGCAACCTGCTGCTGTCGCCCGACGCCGAGATCGACACCAAGCCGGAGCTGGAGATCTTCGCCGACGACGTGAAATGCTCGCACGGCGCGACCGCGGGCGAGATCGACGAGCGCGAGCTGTTTTATCTGCGCACGCGCGGCCTCGATCCCGACACGGCGCGCAGCATGTTGACCTTCGCGTTCGCCGAAGAGGTCCTCCAGCGTTTCGGCAACGCCGCGGTTGCGGCCCAGGCCAGGCGCGAGCTGGTGCGCCGACTGCCGGGCGGAGCGCGGCTTGGGGAGCTGGCATGAACGATGTAGCCGCGCGTCTGCGCACCACCGCTGGCCTGGACGTCAAGGCGGTGCGGCGGGACTTTCCCTGCCTGCATCAGGCGATCCACGGCCACCGCCTGGTCTTCCTGGACTCGGCGAGCAGCCCCCAGAAACCGCAGGCCGTGATCGATACGCTGACGCAGATGCTGCGCCACGACTACGCCAACATCCACCGCGGCGTGCACGCCCTGAGCCAGCGCGCGACCGAGTTGCACGACGAGGCGCGCGAGAAGGTCAGGGCCTTCATCAACGCCGCGGCGACGCGCGAGATCGTGTTCACGCGCGGCGGCACCGAGGGCATCAACCTGGTTGCGCAGAGCTATGTGCGGCCGCGCGCCAGGGCCGGCGACGAGGTGCTGATCACCGCGATGGAGCACCACGCCAACATCGTGCCCTGGCAGCTGCTGGGCGAGCAGATGGGGCTCAAGCTGGTGGTGGCGCCGATCGACGACGACGGCGAGGTGCTGCTCGACGAGCTGGCCGCGCTGATCTCCGAGCGCACCCGGCTGGTCTCGGTCGTCTGGGTCTCGAATGCGCTCGGCACGATCAATCCGGTGCGCGAGATCGTCGCGCTCGCCCATGCGCGCGGCGTGCCGGTGCTGATCGACGCCTGCCAGGCCGTGCAGCATCTGCCGATCGACGTGCAGGCGCTCGACTGCGATTTCCTGGTCTTCTCGGGCCACAAGCTGTACGGCCCGTCCGGCATCGGCGCGCTGTACGGCAAGGAGGCGCTGCTCGAGGCGATGCCGCCCTACCAGGGCGGCGGCGACATGATCCTCTCCGTCAGCTTCGCCGGCACCGAGTTCAACGAGCTGCCCTACAAGTTCGAGGCCGGCACGCCCGCGATCGAGGCGGCGGTCGGGCTCGGCGCGGCGATCGACTACGTCGGGTCGCTCGGCCTGGACAGGATCGCCGCCCACGAGAACGACCTGATGGCGTACGCCACGCGGGCGCTGAACCAGATCCCCGGTCTGCGGATCATCGGCACGGCGCGCGCCAAGAGCAGCGTGATCTCCTTCGTGCTCGACCAGCTGCACGCGCACGATGTCGGCACGCTGCTCGATCTCGACGGCATCGCGGTGCGCGCCGGCCACCATTGCGCGATGCCGGTGATGGAGCGGTTCGGCGTGGCGGCGACCACTCGGGCTTCGTTCGCGCTCTACAACAGCCGGGACGAGGTCGACGCGCTGGTCGCCAGCGTGGGCCGCATGATCGAGCGCTTCGGCTGAGCGCCCGATGGGAGGGGAGACACCGATGAGCGACGACCAGAGCCTCGAGCAGGCCGCCGGTTTCCTGTCTGCCGACTCGGCAGACAAAACACGGCAGGCCGAGATCGACGCGCTGGGCGAGCGGGTCATCGACGTGCTGCGCACCATCTACGACCCCGAGATCCCGGTCGACATCTTCGAGCTGGGCCTCATCTACAAGGTCGACATCGACGACGCCCGTCATGTGCAGATCGAGATGACCCTGACCTCGCCGGCCTGCCCCGTCGCCGGCTCCCTGCCCGGCGAGGTGGAGAGCAAGGTCAGCGCCATCGAGGGCGTGCGGAGCGCCACGGTCGAGCTGGTCTGGGATCCGCCCTGGAACCCCAGCATGATGACCGAGGAAGCCCAGCTCGAGCTCGGGATGATCTAAGCCCGCGCCCACCCTCAGCGTCCTATTTCGGCAGACACGTCGTTGGCACGGCTGACGCCGCCGCGGAGGCGTCGTGCGATCTCGTCCAGCTGGTCGAGCGTATGGTAGGCGATCGAGAGCGTGCCGCCGTTTCCCGCGGGCTTCAGGGTCACCTTCAGGCCGATCCGGCCGGAGAGCTCGCGCTCCAGGGCCCGGGTGTCGGCGTCCTTGGCGGGCGTCCGACGCCGTCCCGACCCATTCCTGTCTGCCTGAACGAGGCGTTCTGTCTGCCGCACGTTCAGGCCCTGCGCCACGACGGTCTTCGCCAGCGCGTCGGGGTCGCGCGCCATGAGCAGGGCGCGGGCGTGGCCCGCCGACAAGCTGCCGGCGTCGAGCAGGGCGCGCATCGAAGGCGGCAGGGCGAGAAGCCGCAGGAGATTGGCGATGTGGCTGCGGCTCTTGCCGAGCGCGCTCGCCAGCTCGGCCTGGGTATGGCCGAACTCGTCGATCAGGCGGCGGTAGCCGTCGGCCTCCTCGAGCGGCGAGAGGTCCTGCCGCTGCACGTTCTCGAGCAGCGCGAGCTCCAGCGCCTCGCGGTCGGAGAGGCGATACAGGACCACCGGCAGCTCGTGCACGCCGGCGCGCTGGGCAGCGCGCCAGCGGCGCTCGCCGGCGACGATCTCGTAGCGCTCCGGGTCGCCCGGCACCGGTCGCACCAGTAGCGGCTGCATCACGCCGCGGGCGCGAATCGATTCGGCCAGGGCGTCGAGTTCCTCCTCGGCGAAACGGCGGCGCGGCTGCAGCGGCGAGGGGACCAAAAACTCGATCGGCACGCTGTTGCGTGCGGCCGGCGGCGTGCGCAGGAGATCGGCATCGCCGCCGAGCAGGGCCGAGAGGCCCATGCCCAGGCCGCGCTTGCGGCCGACCTTGGGCTCGAGCCCGGTCATGTCGCGCGCTCGCGACGCAGCACCTCGCCGGCGAGCTGGACGTAGGCCTGGGAGCCGGCGCAGCGGAAGTCGTAAAGGAGGGCCGGCAGGCCGTGCGATGGCGCCTCGGAAATCCGCACGTTGCGCGGGATCACGGTGTCGTAGACGCGCCCGCCGAGGAAGCTGCGCACGTCCGTCGCGACCTGCTGCGCCAGGTTGTTGCGGCGGTCGAACATGGTCAGCACGACCCCCTGAACCTCGAGGCCGGCATTGAGGCTGCGCCGCACGCGGTCGATCGTGCGCAGCAACAGGCTCAGCCCCTCCAGCGCGAAGAACTCGCACTGCAGCGGCACGAGCACCGAGCGCGCCGCGGCCAGCGCGTTGACCGTGAGGAGGCCGAGCGAGGGCGGACAGTCGATCAGCACGTAGTCGTAGCTCTTGTCGAGACCGGCCAGCGCGTCCTTGAGCGCGAACTCGCGGCGCGGCCGCTCGACCAGCTCGATCTCCGCCGCCGACAGATCGACCACCGAGGCCACGACCTCGAAACCCGGGATGCGGGTGCCGAGCACGGCGTCGCCGAGCTTCGCCTGGCCCAGCATCACGTCGTAGGTCGTGACCTTACGGTCGGCGTTCTGGATGCCGAGGCCGGTGCTGGCGTTGCCCTGCGGATCGAGATCGATCATCAGGACGCTCTTGCCGCAGGCGGCGAGCGCGGTGCCCAGGTTGATCGCGGTCGTGGTCTTGCCGACGCCGCCCTTCTGGTTGGCGATGGCGACCACACGGCCGAGCTCCGCCCTTCTACGGCTGACCACGAGGCGCACGGCCAACTCCCGCGAGCTTCAAGAGAACCCCCCTCGATCCGGACAGGCTCGGCACGATCTCGCCGTGCATATGCCAGCTTTGCCGCGCCCGGGTCAATTCGTCCGCGACGGTCTCGCCCTTGAGGAAGAGGCAGATGCCGTCCGGCGCCAGCACCGCCGCGGCCAGCTCGAGCAGGCGCGGCAGAGGGGCGAGGGCGCGGGCGGTCACGACGCCGGCGCGAAGACCCAGCTGCTCGATGCGGGCCGCATGCACCGTGAGCGGCGCCTGCGTGATCCGGGCGGCCTCGCGCAGGAACTGCGCCTTGCGCTGGTCGCTCTCGACCAGATGCACGCCGCGGATCCCGAGCAGCGCCAGGACCAGACCGGGCAGGCCGGCGCCGCTGCCGAGATCGAGCACGGTCCGCGCGCCCTGCGGCACGTGCGGTGCGATCTGGCCGCAATCCAGGATATGACGGCGCCAGGGGTCGGCGAGCGTGCCGGCGCCGACCAGGTTGACGGCGCGCTGCCAGCGGCGCAGCAGCCCGAGATAGGCCTCGAGGCGCGCCAGTGTTTCACGTGAAACATCGACCCCGGCGCCGGCCATCTCCCTCGCGAACGCCTCGGGCGACAGCGGCGTTGCCGCCATGCCCTAGGCCGCCCGCCGCGCATAGCGATAGAGGATGGTCAGCGCCGCCGGCGTCATGCCCGGCAGCCGTGCCGCCGCGCCGAGCGTCGCCGGCCGGCTCTCGGCCAGGCGCGCGCGCA
Organism: Geminicoccaceae bacterium; assembly: GCA_036274135.1. GTDB lineage: Bacteria > Pseudomonadota > Alphaproteobacteria > Geminicoccales > Geminicoccaceae > DASUGG01. The sequence continues at coordinate 3,614 of DASUGG010000038.1, read as the reverse complement.
CCTCGCTGCTCAGCCCCGGGATCGCGTCGAGATCCAGCTCGCGCGGCAGCAGCAGCGCTTCCTCGGCCCGGAACGCGGCGATGTCGGCCACCTGCCGGCCGAGATAGGTCGCATAGTGCGCCTCGATCTCGAGTTGCTCCGCCACGTCCGGGCGGATGCGGCCGAGCTCCGGCCAGATCGCGGCCAAAGTCCCGAGGTCGATATTCGGCAGACGCAGCAGCTCGAGCCCGTCGCGGACCCGTCCGTCCTGCCGGATCTGCAATCCATGCCGGGCGGCGTCGCTGGGGCTGAGGCGAAGCCCGCGCAACTGCTGCTCGGCAGCGCGGATCGCCGCCTCTTGGGCGGCGAACGCCCGGCTGCGCTCGCCGCCGACCACGCCCAGCGCCTCGCCCTTGGCCGTCAGACGCCGGTCGGCGTTGTCTGCCCGCAGCGTCAGCCGATATTCGGCGCGCGAGGTGAACATGCGGTAGGGCTCGCTCACGCCCTGCGTCGTCAGGTCGTCGATCAGCACGCCGAGATAGGCATCGGCGCGGTCGAGCACGAAGCCCGGGATGCGCCCGGATGCCTTCAGCGCCGCGTTGATGCCGGCGATCAGGCCCTGCGCCGCCGCCTCCTCGTAACCCGTCGTGCCGTTGATCTGGCCGGCAAGGAACAGCCCCGGCACGCGCCGGGTCTCGAGCGTCGGGTCGAGCTCGCGCGGATCGACGTGGTCGTAAGCGATCGCGTAGCCGGGCCGCAGCATGATCGCCCGCTCGAGCCCGGGAATCGTCGCCAGCAGCCGCTGCTGCACCTCCTTCGGCAGGGCCGTCGAGATGCCGTTCGGATAGACGGTGTGGTCGTCGAGGCCCTCGGGCTCGAGAAAGATCTGGTGGCGCGGCCGCTCGGCGAAGCGGACCACCTTGTCCTCGATCGATGGGCAGTAGCGCACGCCGCCCGCGTCGATCTGCCCGGCATACATCGGTGAGAGGTGCAGGTTCGTCCGGATCAGTTCGTGGGTCGCGGCCGTGGTGGCCGTGATCGCGCAGGCGACCTGCGGGTTGCTGATCGCCTCGGTCATCGTCGAGAACGGCTCCGGCGGCTCGTCGCCGGGCTGCCGGTCGAGGCCGGCATGGTCGATGCTGCGGCCGTCCAGCCTGGGCGGCGTCCCGGTCTTCAGCCGGCGCAGCGCGAAGCCGGCGCGCTCCAGGCTCTGCGCCAGCCGCACCGCCGGCGCGTCGCCGATCCGCCCGGCCGGCCAGCGCTCGAGCCCGAGATGGATCTCGCCGCGCAGGAAGGTGCCGGTCGTCAGCACCACGGCGCCGGCCGGCCAGACGCGGCCGTCCTCGGTCAGCACGCCGGCCGCGCGGCCATCCTGGAGGATCAGGTCGTCGACCGCGCAGGGCAGGATGGCGAGGTTCGGCTGCGCCGCGAGCAGGTCGTGGACCGCGGCGCGGTAGAGCGCGCGATCCGCCTGGGCGCGCGGACCGCGCACCGCCGGCCCCTTGCTCCGGTTGAGCACGCGGAACTGGATGCCGGCGCGATCGATCGCGCGGCCCATGAGGCCGTCCAGCGCATCGATCTCCCGCACCAGGTGGCCGCGGCCGAGGCCGCCGATCGCCGGGTTGCAGGACATGGCGCCGATCGTCTCGACCTTGTGCGTCAGCAGCAGGGTGCGGGCGCCCAGGCGGGCGCTGGCCGCCGCCGCCTCGCAGCCGGCGTGGCCGCCACCGATGATCACGACGTCAAAGCTTGGACCTGGGCGCTGCATGGCCGCTGTTGTGGGAGCGCGGCGGCGGCCCGTCAATGGGGCCTGACCGCGTCCCCCGCGCCACCGCAGCAGAACGGGCGCGACCGGCTGGCCCGCGCCCGCGCAACGCTCGGATCGCGATGGCCTCAGAAGTGCCAGCGCGCCCGCACCACCACGTTGTGGCTGCTGTACGCCTCGTCCAGCGCGGCGGTCTCGGCGATGTCGCGATGGATGTCCTCGGGCCGCAGATACTGGTAGCGGAGGTCGAGCGACACCGCGTCGGAGACGGGCAGCGCGAGGCCTGGCCTGTCGCCGTCGCCATGGAATAGGGCGAACATCGCGTTGCCGCCCTGCGGCGACCGCCTGCCGCCGTTGATGCTCCGCAGCATGCCGCGCGTGGGCATGCTGGCGCGGACCGCCGGTTGCAGCACGGCCTGGGCGCTCGCCCGTGCGGCGATCAGCAGCGGCATTCTGATGCCTTCTCCCGGCGCGACCGGGGAGCCCGCCTCCACGGCGGTCGCCGAAACCAGGAACAGCAACGTGGCGACGATCAGAATCCGCAGCATGAGACACGACCTCCGGCCCACGCTCGACGTTTCGTTGTCCACGCTGCGACCATACGCAATCGGCGTTAATCGTTTGCTAAATTCTTCGGATTGACTACGGTTAGCGCCTGGCAACCAAAATCGATCTCCATCATCAAATTGAATTCATCTCATCGCCCAAAATAAAACGGCGATAGATATGACTTTCGATTATTTGCCGATACAGAACTCGCCAAAGATTCGATCGAGCAGATCCTCGACCCCGACGCGGCCGGTAATACGGCCGATCGCCCGTACGGCCAGGCGAAGATCCTCGGCGAGCAGCGCCAGCTCGGTATCCGGCGGCAGCGTCGCGATCCGGCCGAGCGCCGCGAGTGCGGCCTGCACGGCGGCACGATGCCGGGCGCGGGTCAAGAGCGGTGCCGCGCGGCTGTCCAGCCGCTCGCGGGCGCTGCCGGCCAGCTGCGCGAGCAGGCGGTCGAGCCCCTCGCCGGTGCGGCAGGACAGGCGCTGCGCGCGTCGGCCGGCGATCGCGACATTGCCGGGCAGCAGCCCGAGATCGGCCTTGTTGACCGCGACGACCGTGTCTTCGTCGAGCAGCGCCAGGGTCTCGCGATCGAGCGCCGGCCAGCGCGCGCCGTCGAACAGCGCGAGGCGGAGGTCTGCCTCGGCGGCACGTTGCCGCGCGCGCCGCACCCCTTCTGCCTCGGCGCCGCCGGTCGCCTCGCGCAGCCCCGCGGTGTCCAACAGCGTCACCGGGTAGCCGGCCAGGTCGAGATGCACCTCGAGCACGTCCCGGGTGGTGCCGGGCTCCGGCGTGACGATCGCGACGTCGCGCTGCGCCAGGCGGTTGATCAGGCTCGACTTGCCGGCGTTGGGCGGCCCGACCACCGCGACCGTGAGGCCTTCGCGCAGCCGCTCGCCGCGGCGCGCGTCGTCGACATGCGCCGCCATTTCGGCAGACACGCGCGCCAGCCCCGGACGGACCGCGGACAGCATGTCGGCCGGCACATCCTGGTCCGCGGCGAAGTCGATCTCGGCCTCGATCCTGGCCAGCGCGCCGAGCAGCTCGCTGCGCCACCGCTCGTAGAGGCGGCCGAGCTCGCCCTCGAGTTGTCGCAGCGCCTGGCGGGCCTGCGCCCTGGTCTCGGCCGCGACCAGGTCGGCCAACCCCTCCGCGGCTGTGAGGTCCATCCTACCGTGCAGGAAGGCGCGGCGGCTGAACTCGCCGGGCTCGGCCGGCCGCAACCCCGGCAGGCCCGCCAGCGCCAGCAGGAGCTCGGCCGTCACGGCGCGCCCGCCGTGCACCTGGAGCTCGAGCACGTCCTCGCCCGTCTCGCTGT
>DASUGG010000037.1:0-14354 GCA_036274135.1 Geminicoccaceae bacterium | reverse complement strand
GTGGTCGACGTCGCGACCGTGGCGCTCGACCCGAGGATCGAGCTGTGAGCGCGGCGCAGCGGCCACTCGCGCATCGCGCGGTGGCGGCGCTGCCGCGGCGGATCGGCCTCGGCGGCCAGCCGGCGGCGCTGACGCTGGGCGTGGGGCTGGTCACCTTCTGGTTCCTGCTGGCGGTCTTCGCGCCGCTGATCGCGCCCTACGATCCGGACGCGCAGAATCTCGAGGCGACGCTGCAGCCGCCCAGCCTGGCCTTTCCGCTCGGCACCGACAATTTCGGCCGCGACATGCTCTCGCGCGTCATCTTCGGCACGCGGGTCGATCTGCAGCTCGGCATCATGGGCGTGCTCTGGCCGTTCCTGCTCGGCACCCTGCTCGGCTCGATCGCGGGATACTTCGGCGGGATCGTCGACACCCTGTTGATGCGGCTCCTGGACGTCACCCTGGCCTTCCCTTTCCTGGTGCTGATGATCGCGATCATCTCGGTGCTGGGGCCGGGGCTCAGCAGCTTCTACATCGCGATCACGCTGGTCGGCTGGGTGTCGTACGCGCGGCTGGTGCGCTCGCAGGTGCTGGTGCTCAAGAGCAGCGAGTTCGTGCTCGCCGCGCACAGCCTCGGTTACGGCCATGCGCGCATCATGTTCCGGCACATCCTGCCCAACGCGCTGGTGCCCTCGATCGTGTTCTCGATGTCGGACGTGGTGCTGGTGATCCTCGCCGGCGCCTCGATCAGCTATCTGGGCCTGGGCATCCAGCCGCCGACCGCCGAGTGGGGCGTGATGATCGCCGAGGGCCAGAACTTCATGACCACGGCCTGGTGGATCACCGCCTTTCCCGGCTGCGCCATCGTGCTGCTGGCGCTCGGCTTCAGCCTGCTCGCCGACGGCCTGGGCGAGAAGCTCGGGATCAGGGAGTGAGGGCGCGGCGGGCGGACGAGGCGCCGATGCAGGCCTCCCTGCTGGAGGTCGAGGGGCTGACGGTCGAGTTCGCCACGCCGGCCGGCAGCTTCCGCGCGACCGACGGGGTGTCGTTTTCGCTCGCCGCCGGCGAGGTGATGGGCCTGGTCGGCGAGAGCGGCTCGGGCAAGACCGTGACCTGCCGCGCCCTGATGCGTCTTCTGCCGAGCCGCCAAGCACGGGTGATCGCCGGCAGCGCGCGCATCGACGGTGTCGACCTGATGGCCCTCGACGAAGCCGAGATGATGCGCGTGCGCGGCGCCAAGATTGGCATGATCTTCCAGAACCCGATGACCCATCTCGACCCGGTGATGGCGATCGGCGACCAGATCGCCGAGCCGTTGCGGGTGCATCAGGGACTGCCGCGCGCCGCCGCGCTCGAGCGCGCCGTGGAGCTGCTGCGGCAGGTCGGCATTCCCGATCCGGCGCGGCGCGTGCGCGCCTATCCACACGAGTTCTCAGGCGGCATGCGCCAGCGGGCGATGATCGCGGCGGCGCTCGCCTGCCGTCCCAAGCTGCTGATCGCCGACGAGCCGACCACGGCGCTCGACGTCACGGTGCAGGCGCAGATCCTGCGGCTGCTGCTCGAGCTGCGCGAGCGCGAGGGCCTGGCGATCATCCTGATCAGCCACGATCTCGGCGTGGTCGCGCAGATCTGCGACACGATCGCGGTGATGTATGCCGGCCGGATCGTCGAGCGGGCGGCCAAGCGCACGCTGCTGCGCCGGCCGCTGCACCCCTATACCGCCGGGCTGATCGGCTCGCAGCCGGGGGCGGCGCCGCCCCGCCTGGAGCTGCCCTCGATCCCCGGCCAGCCGCCCTCGCTGATCGACCTGCCGCGCGGCTGCAGCTTCCATCCGCGCTGCGCGCTCGCCGAGCCGGCCTGCCGCGCCGCGCCGCCGCCGCTGGTCGAGGTCGCGCCGGGCCACCATACCGCCTGCCGGCGCTGGCGGGCGCTCGAGGCCGCCGGGTGAGCACGCTGCTGCAGGTCGAGGACCTGGCGGTCCATTTTCGCGTGCCCTACGGCCTGGTCGAGCTGGTGAGCCGGGCGCCGCGGCGGGTGATCCGCGCGGTCGACGGCGTCGACCTCGAGCTGCGGCGCGGCGAGACCCTGGGCCTGGTCGGCGAGAGCGGCTGCGGCAAGAGCACGCTGGGCCGCGCCATCCTGCGCCTCGTCAAGGCCACGAGCGGCCGCGTCCTGTTCGAGGGCAAGGACGTACTCGGCCTCGACCACGAGGGGCTGATCGGGTTCCGGCGCCGCGCCCAGATGGTGTTCCAGGACCCGCATGCCTCGCTCAATCCGAAGCTGACGGTCGGCCAGGCGCTGGACGAGGCGCTGCGTGTGCATCGGGTCTGCCCGCCGGCCGAGCGCGCCGAGCGGATCGCCGCGCTGATGGAAACGGTGGGGCTGGCGCCGGAGCTGGCGGCGCGCCGGCCGGCGGCCTTGAGCGGCGGCCAGTGTCAGCGGGTCGGCATCGCCCGCGCTCTTGCGCTCGGGCCTGAGCTGATCATCGCCGACGAGTCGGTATCGGCGCTGGACGTCTCGATCCAGGCGCAGGTGCTGAACCTGTTCATGCGCCTGCAATCCGAGATGCGGCTGACCATGATGTTCATCTCGCACGACCTCGGCGTGGTGCGGCATCTCTGCCACCGGGTCGCGGTGATGTATCTCGGGCAGATCGTCGAGGCGGGACCGACCGAGGAGGTGTTCCACCGGCCGCGCCATCCCTACACGCAGGCGCTGCTCGAGGCGATCCCGCGGATGAGCCCCGACGCTACCGGCCCGACGGCGACGCTCGCCGGCGAGCCGCCGAGCCCGATCGCGCTGCCCGCCGGCTGCCCCTTCCATCCGCGCTGCCCGCGCGCGCTGCCGGTCTGCCGGCGCGACCCGGGGCCGGCACAGAGGCTCGTGAACGACGTGCAGGTGCGCTGCCATCTGTACTGAACCGCCTGGCACGCCGCTTGCGTTCCACAGGCGTGGCGACGGGGCCCCCGCCGCGAGCGTCGGCTACCCGGCGATTGACCCCGGTGCACGGCGGCGCGACACTCGCGGCGGGAGATCAAAAAGAGAGACATCGAACCATGAAACGAAATACTGCGATCGGCATCGCCGCCGCGCTTGCGGTCTTCCTGGGAATGCACACCGCCTTCGCCGACGGCGTCCTCAAGATCGGGCGCAACGCCGACAGCACCACGTTCGACCCGATCAAGACGATCCAGAACGTCGACATCTGGCTGCTCAACAACACCAACGCCTTCCTGGTCCAGCCCAATGCGGAGGCCAACGAGATCGTTCCGGACCTCGCCGAGAGCTGGGAGATCTCCGACGACGGCCTGACCTACACGTTTCATCTGCGCGACGCGAAGTTCTCCGACGGCAGCCCGGTGACCGCGCAGGATGCGGTGTTCAGCCTGACCCGCGTGCGCGACGATCCGGAGTCGGTGCAGTCGGCGGTCTACCAGATCATGAAGTCGATCGAGGCGCCGGACGACCGCACCGTGGTGGTCACCCTCTCCCAGCCTTCGGCACCCTTCCTCGCGACGCTCGCGATGTTCGCCGCGGCCGTCGTGCCCGAGCATGCGGTGACCGAGCTCGGCGAGCAGTTCAGCGAGCAGCCGGTCGGCGCCGGCGCCTTTCGCCTCGCCGAGTGGCGGCGCGGCGACATGGTCCGGCTGGAGCGCAACGAGCACTACTGGCAGGAGGGCCTGCCGAAGCTGGATGCGGTGGAGTGGTACGTCGTCGCCGACGACAACACGCGCATCCTCAAGGTCGAGGCAGGCGAGCTCGATGCGGCGATCTCCATGCCGTTCAACCGCGTCAAGGATCTCGAAGCCAATACCGACATCAACGTCCATCTCGATCCGTCGACCCGCGAGGATCACCTGCTGCTCAATCACGAGAACGAGTGGCTGGGCAACAAGAACGTGCGCAAGGCGCTCAGCATGGCGATCGACCTGCAGGCGATCGTCGACACCGTGACCTTCGGCTACGGCACGCCGGCGAACTCGTACATTCCGGAGGGCGCCATGTGCTACAACCCGGACAACCCCTTGTCTCCCTACGATCCCGAGCGGGCCAAGGCGATGCTCGAGGCGGAGGGCGCCGACGGCATCACCCTGACCCACATCGTCGGGGCCGGCAACAAGGTCCAGGAGCAGATCGGCGTCCTGCTCAAGGACCAGCTCGCCAAGGTCGGCATCGACCTGCAGCTGCAGAAGGTCGATCCCGGCCAGATCTGGGACATGTTCGTGGCGGGCGACTACGAGATGTCGATGGCGTACTGGACCAACGACATCATCGATCCCGACCAGAAGTCCACCTTCTCGCTCGGCATGGACGAGAACCTGAACTACTACACCAGATACGACAACCAGCACGTCGCCGATCTCGTGACGCAGGCGCGCGTCGAGCTCGACCCGGAGAAGCGCTGCGACATCTACCGCGAGATCCAGGCGATCGCGAAGGACGACGTCAACTGGATCGACCTGTACTATTCGCCGTTCACCAACATCTCGCGCACCAACGTCCACGACTTCGTGCAGAACCCGCTGGGCAAGTTCCTGCTCGAGACCACCTGGGTCGACGAGTAGGCAAGGGGCGCCATCGCGGCGCCCCTCAGCCCGCCTTCACGAGGCCCTCGGCGCACAGCCAGCGCCAGGAGTCCTCGACCATGGCGCGCAGCGGCGCCGGCCGGTAGCCGAGCTCCTGCTCGGCGCGGCGCGAGACGACCCGCGCCCGCCGGAGCGCGTTCTCCACGCCCTGGGGCGTCATGGCCGGCTCCCTGCCGCTGAGCGACCCCCAGGCGCCGGCGAGCCGCGCCGGCACGCGGAACAGCGCCGCCGGCAGCGGCCGCAGCGGCACGCGCGAGCCGGTCACCTCGTTGATCACGGCGAACAACTCTACGAAGCTCGCATCGGCGCCGCTCATCAGGTAATTGGCACCGCGCCGGCCGCGCTCGGCGGCGGCGATGTGCGCCTTCGCGACCTCCTCGGCATGGCAGAAGGTGCCGGCCCCCGGCGGTACGCCCGGCATCCAGCGCTCGCGCGCCATGACGAGCAGCCGCGCCCAGCCCTTGCGGTCGTAGCGGCCCATGATGTGCGACGGGTTGACGATCACCGCGTCGAGGCCGCGCGCCGCGCCCGCGCGCACCTCCTGCTCGGCCAGGAGCTTGCTGCGGTCGTAGTTGGCGCCGGTCTCGCCGCCGCGCTGCGGCAGCTCCTCGCTGATCTCGCCCTGGCCGAGCCCGTAGGTGTTCCAGGTCGAGGTGTGCACCAGGCGGCCGGCGCCCGCATCAAGCGCGGCCGCCACCACGTGGCGCGTTCCCTCGACGTTGATCCGGGTCTGGCGGTCGGCGTGCCCCGACCACATCGAGATGTCGGCGGCGACGTGGAACACGGCGTCGACGCCGGCGGGCACGGCGCGACGCGGGCTGGCCGGATCGAGGATGTCGCCCTCGACGAGGCGCACCGGGAACTGCCGCAGCAGCCGCGTGTCCGAGGTCGGCCGGTGCAGCGCGGTGACCTGCCAGCCCTGGGCGACGAGCTGCTCGACCAGGTTGAGGCCCAGGAAGCCCGTGCCGCCGGTGACGAAGGCGGTGCGCTCGGCCATCGCGCTGGCGCTCAGGCGGTCGGGTCGGGCGCCACCCGGATCAGGAGCTTGCCGAAATTCTCGCCTTCCAGCAGGCCCATGAACGCCCGCGGCGCCTGCTCCAGCCCCTCGCGGACGTCCTCCCGGTAGCGCAGCCGGCCCTCGCGCAGCCACTGGCCGACCTCGCGCCGGAATTCCTCTTCGAGCGCCTTGAAGTCCCAGACGATGAAGCCGCGGATGGTCAGGCGCTTGCTCAGGATGTTGCGGAACAGAAGCGGCGTGCGGTCCGGTCCCGGAGGCAGCTCCGTCGCATTGTACCGGGCGATCAGGCCGCAGACGGGGATGCGGGCGAAGCGGTTGAGCAGCGGCAGCACCGCCTCGAACACCGCGCCGCCGACGTTCTCCCAGTAGACGTCGACGCCATCGGGGCAGGCGGCGGCGAGCGCCTCGGCGAAGCCGGCCGCGCGGTGGTCGAGGCAGGCATCGAAGCCGAGCTCGTTCACGACGTAGTCGCACTTGGCCCTCGAGCCGGCGACGCCCACCACGCGGCAGCCCCGGACTCTGGCGATCTGGCCGACCACGGCGCCGACCGCGCCGGAGGCCGCCGCGACCACCAGGGTCTCGCCGGCCTGCGGCCTGCCGATCTCGTGCAGCCCGGTATAGGCGGTCATGCCGGGCATGCCGAGCACCCCCAGCGCCGTCGAGATCGGCGCCTGCGCCGGGTCGACCTTGCTCGCCTCGCCCGCCTTGAAAACGGCGAAATCCTGCCAGCCGCCAGGGCCGACGACGAAATCGCCGGGCGCGAAGCCATCCAGGTTGGACCTCACGACCTGGCCCACCGTGCCGCCGGTCATGACCTCGCCGATCGCGACCGGCGGCGTGTAGGAGGGCGCATCGCTCATCCGCCCGCGCATATAGGGATCGAGCGACAGATAGATGGTGCGGCAGAGCATCTCGCCCGCGCCCGGTTCCGGCGCCGGCCGCTCCTCGAGCCGGAAGTTGTGCGGTCCCGGCCGGCCCTGCGGCCGCTCGGCCAGGACGATGCGACGGTTGATCTCGCTCATCTCGGGCCTCCTCCAGGTGGATGCGCGCCGGTCAGCGCGGCAGGGCGCCCAGCGCGTCAAGCTTCGCGTCGCGCAGATAGCCGTAACGGTTGACCCACATGCGGCGATCCGAAGCCCGCCAGGCGACCGCCATGCGCGCCGCGACGTCCTCGGTCGGGCCGTAGCCGTGCGCGAAGGCGTAGACGGGCACGCGCGCCTCGGCGCGCGCCCGTGTGATCTTGCGCGCCTGCGCGCCGGCGCCGACCGGGTGCGCCTCGTCCGGCTCGGGATAGGCGAAGTCGCCGATCTGCGCGGGCCCGTCGTCGCGCACGTCGCACAGCCGGGCCAGGCAGCGCGCCAGCAGCGCTTCCGACAATCGCGGATTTTTCGCCAGCAGCGCCTCGCCATAGCCGCGCAGCATCATCGGCCAGTGCATGGTGTAGAGCTTGACGCCGATGCCGTCGCAATGCGCCGAGGCCGCCGCATAGTCGAAGCCGGACAGCAGCGACCAGGGCGGCGGGAAGGCGTGCGGCACGAACGCGATCCGGCCGCCGCCGGCGTCGTTGAGCACCGCGTGGTAGGCCGCCAGCAGGCGCAGGCTCAGCGCCGCCTTGAAGCGCAGCCAGGCCAGGATGGCGGGCCGCCGGGCGAGCCGGCGCAGCAGCCAGTAGCCGGCATCCGGCGCCAGCGCGGCCTCGAGGTCGCCGTCCTCGAGCTTTCCGCCGAGCTCGCGGAACAACGCCAGCACGTCCGCCCGCATCGCGGCGAAGTCGAAGCCGAGCTCGCCGGCCGCCGCCTCGGCATGGCCGGAGAAGTCGGTGAACAGGCTCGCGAAGCTGTAGGGCGGGTATTCCGGCCAGTCGACGCGCAGCGCGTCGATGGCGGGATAGGCGCGCACCAGGTCGCGGATCAGGGCGCAGCCATAGGCCTGGATGTGCGGACTCGCGAGGCTGCCGTTCTTGTCGACGCGCGCGCCGAGCGGGCTGCCGTCCGGCAGGCAGGCGAGATCGTCGTCGAGCGGGCCGCCGAACTGCACGCGATAGCCCGGCGGGATCGCCGCCTGGACCTGCAGATGCACCTCGAGGCCGCGCGCCTTGGCCGCGGCGATGAAGTCGGCGACGATGCCGCCCTCGGCGGTGCCGAGGCCGTCCGGCGCGGACGGCTGGTAGCGCAGGCCGCGGTACAGCGAGCGGTCGGGGACGAAGCTTGGCGCCGTGCGCACGAACAGCGCGCGCCGGCCCCACAGCGGCCGGTCGAGCAGGCGGACCTTGCCAGCCTCGGCATCGCCCGGCGGCTCGCGCACGCCTGTCGCCTCGTCGGCCGGCGCCATCACGTACGGCGAGGTCGCCACGGCCGTGACGCCGGCGCGCGCCAGATTGTCGAGCAGCGGCTCGACGCCCTCGGTCTGGATGTATTCGGGCATCACCGTGATGCCGAGAAAGGCCATGCGTCTGCTCTGCCGCCTGGGGGCCGCCTGGGGGTTGCCTGTCGCGCGCTTTCCGGCTTCGATCGCGACCATAGCGAGCGCGCCTGCACCACGCCAGACGGATGCGGCGACCATGAAGATCACCAAAGTCACGCCTCGGCTGATCGAGCGTGAGATGGGCGGCAGGCTGTGGAACCCGCGCACGCGCTGGAGCACGAAGCGCATGGTGCTGGTGTTCGTCGAGACCGACGGCGGCCTGTTCGGGGTCGGCGAGGGCTGGACCACCGGCGGCTCGGCGCGGGTGCTGGTCGACACCATCGAGGACGACCTGGCGCCGCTGTTGCTGGGCGAGGACCCGCATTTCGTCACCCGCTTCGGCAGGCAGGCGCTCGCCACGAGCGAGCTGTCCAATCGCGCCGGCATCCTCGGGGCCGCCTGGGGCGCTCTCGACATCGCGCTCTGGGACCTGATCGGCAAGGCCGCCGGGCTGCCGCTTTACAAGTTGCTCGGCGCCTGCGACGAGCAGGTCTTCACCTATGCCAGCGCCGGCCTCTACGGCGAGGGCAAAGGCCCCGACGATCTCGGAGCGGAGCTGCGCGGCTATGTCGAGCGGGGCTTCACGGCGGTCAAGATGAAGGTCGGCGGCGCGCCGCTGAAGGAGGACGTCGCGCGGGTCGCGGCGGCGCGGGCGGCGATCGGCCCGGACACCAAGCTGATGGTCGACGCTCTACAATCTCGGCGTGCCGGAGGCGCTGGCCTTCGCCCGGGCGATCGAGGGCTACGACATCCACTTCTTCGAGGCGCCGGTCTCGGTCCACGACGTCAGGGGCCAGGCCGAGGTGCAGGCAAAGAGCCCGATCCCGGTGTGCGGCAACGAGACGCTGGCCTGGACCGACGCGTTCCGCGAGCTGATCACGCAGCGCGCCGTGCACTTCGTGCAGTTCGACCCAGCCATCTGCGGCGGCATCACCGAGGGCCGGCGGATCGCCGACCTGGCGCATGCCTTCCATCTGCCCTGCACGCTGCACGCCTCGTCGACCTCGGTGCTGTTCGCCGCCTGCCTGCATCTCGGCGCGGCGCTCCCCAACTGCGCCAGCGTCGAGTACCACATTCTGCACCAGTGGTTCTGGGACCTCGAGCCCCAGGACACCTTCCTGCCGTGCGAAGGCTTCGTCCGCCCGCCCGCCGGCCCCGGCCTCGGCCTGCGCATCACGCCGGACGATGTGTGATGCCTCGGTTGGAAGGGTTGGCGCTCGGTCGACGATACGCTACCCGCTGCTCGCGTTCGCCACGACCATTCTCGCGGCCCGCCTGCTCGGGGCGACGCGCCGGCGGCGCGGCCCGCGCTGAGGCGGTTACTGCCGGATGCGGAAGTCGTTGCGCTCGGAGCGGTCGCTGCCGCGCATCAGCCACAGCGTGCGCACCGCGTGGTCGGTGATGCCGAGGCGGCGGTGCAGGTCGGTCGCCAGCTCGCGGTCGAACAGCGAGGTCGTGGGCATGAAGCGCAACGTCATGCCGCGCCGCGGCCGGTCGGAGGTGTTGGCCTCCGAGCCGTGCAGCAGGAAGACGTCGTGCAGCGAGACCTGGCCCGGCTCGAGCTCGAGGTCGACCGCCAGGCGCTCGTCGTACTCGTCCGGCAGGAGTTCCTGGGTCAGGGTCACGTCGGTGGCGCTGACGGTGCGGTGCTTGCGCAGCCGGCGCTCCTTGTGCGAGCCCTTGATCACGCGAAGGCAGCCGTTCTCGGGCGTCGCGGCATCAACGGCGATCCATACCGTGCAGGTCGCGAGCGGCCGGATCGGCCAGTACTCGCCGTCCTGATGCCAGGGCGTGCGCTTGCCGTTGCCGGCCGGCTTGGCGAAGAAGCTCGAGTTCCACAGCGCGAAGTCGGGCCCGATCACCTGCGCGACCATGTCGAGGATGTCGGGGTTGCGGGCGACGTTCAGGAAGCCCGTGTCGTAGGCCAGCAGGCACGAGCAGTAGTCGCGGAACTCGGGATGCCGGCGCAGCAGACGCGCATGCGCATCTCGGATCTCCTCGAGCGTGTCCGCGGGCAGCCGGAAGCCGGGAATGACATAGCCATCCTCATGGTAGCGCTGGACCTCGACGTCGCTGAGCATGGCCGCTTCGCCTCCCACACTTTCAACTGAGCCCACAACCTGCGGCGCGCCGGGGTGGAACGCAAGCCGGAACGGAGCATGAAGCCGATGGTCACGTCGAACTCGCCGGGCAGTCCCTGATCGCTCGCCTGCCCCCAACATTGCGTTCCATGGGTGACTAGGTATATGACTAGTCTGAAAGGAGGCGCAGGATGCGCACGTGGCAGGTACAGGACGCGAAGGCACGCTTCAGCGAACTTCTGGACGCGAGCCTGAAGGAGGGGCCGCAGGTCGTGACCCGGCGCGGCGTCGAGGCGGCCGTGCTCGTGCCGATCGAGCAATGGCGGCGGCTGCAGCGGTGCTCGCAAGCTACGCTCAAGGAACTTCTGCTGGGCGACGGCCCCCGCTTCGAGGCGCCGGCGCCGCGGCGCCGGTCATGGCGGCGCCGGCCCTCACCCGAGTTCGAATGAGTGTATCTGCTCGACACCAACGTGATCTCGGAACTGCGGCGGCCACGACCGCATGGCGCGGTCGTCGCTTGGCTCGAGGCGGTTCCAGACGAGCATCTGCACCTTTCCGCCGTCACATTGGGCGAACTGCAGGCAGGGGTCGAGATCACGCGTGAGCAGGACACTGACAAGGCCGCCGAGATCGAGGCGTGGATCGGCCGAGTGGCAGGCCTCTACAACGTGCTGCCGCTGGATGGAGCCTGTTTTCGCGTTTGGGCCAGGCTGATGCATCGCAAGCCGGACAACCTTGTCATGGATGCGCTGATCGCCGCCACGGCATCGGTTCACGCTCTGACCGTCGTGACCCGCAACGTCCGGGATTTCCGGCGCCTCGGCACCCCGGCCCTCAATCCCTGGCGGCGTGCCTCGCCATAACGCGAGCGACGGTGCGTGCGCTCAGCGGTCGGATCGACAGGGCTACTCGGGCACGCCGGCCTTCGCGAGACCCTCGAGGAAGACGTCGCGGTGCGCGAACAGCCTGAGGTTCTCGCGCAAGACCGCAAGGCGCAGCGGCGGCTGCATGCGGTTGCGCACCGCGAGATACTCCCTCGCCTCGTCCAGCAGGCCGAGATGGCCGCAGCAGCTGATCAGCGTGTTGTAGTGGCCGACATAGTCGGCGAACGCCGCCACCGAGCTGCGCAGGAAGGGCAGCGCCTCCTCGAACCGCCGCGCGCCCAGCAGGGCGAGGCCGTGGATGGTCGTGTAGAGCCCGGAGAAGCTGTCCAGGGGGCTCAGGCTCAGCGCCTGCCCGGTCTCGGCGATCGCCTCGTCGAAGCGGCCGGCGCGCAGCAACGCCCAGCCGAAGGCCATGTGGCCGAGCGCGAAGCTGGGATTGAGGCCGAGCGCGGTGCGCAGCTCGCCCAGCGCACGGTCGTGCTGGCCCGCGGCGCTGAGGCCCAGCCCCGAGATCATGCGGGCCCACGGATCGCCCGGATCGAGGGCGAGGGCATCGCGGGCATGCGCGGCGGCCCGGCGATAGCCCCCGCCGCGGTCGGGATACCAGGAGAGGAACGTCGCCCACCAGATGGCCCAGCTCAGCAGTGCGTGCGCCCTGGCATAGCGGGGCTCCATCGCGATCGCGGCGCGCAGCAGCGTCTGCGCCTCCTCGTTCTGCCGGCGATCGATCTTGTTGATCAGCTGCATGGCGCGCACCACCAGCCCCCAGGCGTCGATGCTGTCCGGCTGCCTGGCGGCGGCCCGGAAGCCCTCCTCGGCGTAGAGGTGCGGCTCGACCGCGGCGACGACCCGGTCCGTGATGTCGTCCTGCACCGCGAACAGGTCCTCCGGCACGCGATCGTAGCGCTCGGCCCAGATGTGCTTGCGGCTCTCGGCGTCGATCAGCTGGCCGGTGACGCGCAGGCGCCGGCCGGCCATCCTGACGCTGCCCTCGAGCACGTAGCGCACGCCGAGCTCGCGGGCGATCTGCCGCACGTCGACGGCCTTGCCGCGATAGACGAACGCCGAGTTGCGCGCGATGACGAACAGCCAGCTCAGGCGCGCCAGCGCGGTGATGATGTCCTCGGTGATGCCGTCGGCGAGGAAGTCCTGCTCAGGGTCGCCGCTCAGATTGGCGAACGGCAGGACGACGATCGAGGGCCGGTCGAGGGGCGGCGCGTCGCCGGCGGTCGGGCCGGCGTCGGTGCGGCCGCGGGCGACCAGGTAGGCGCGGACGGTGCCGGCGATGTTGCGCAGGCGCTGCTCGCCCAGCTCCTCGCAGGCGATGTCGAGCTTGCCGGCCAACTCGTCGCGCACGTTGCCCGACAGGCAGATGCCCGCCGGCGGCGCCAGCGCCTGCAGCCTCGCGGCGACGTTCACGCCGTCGCCCAGGATGTCGTGGTCCTCGACGACGATGTCGCCGATGTTGATGCCGATGCGATAGCGGATGCGCCGGTCGTCCGGCAGCGCGGCGTCCCGCTCGGCGAGCGCGCGCTGGATCTCGATGGCGCAGGTCACGGCATTGATGGCGCTGGGGAACTCGGCGAGCAGGCCGTCGCCCATGAGCTTGACGATCCGCCCTTCGTGCTGGGCGACCTGCGGCTCGATGACGGCCTCCCGCTGCGCCCGCAGCGCCGCGAGCGTGCCGGCCTCGTCGCTGCGCACCAGGCGGCTGTAGCCGGCCACGTCCGCCGCCAGGATCGCCGCGAGCCGGCGCTGCACCTTCCGCACCATCGTCGAGCCTTGCCAGATCCGCCCGGCCGCAAGGTAAGGCCGGGCGTGCCGGGAAGTCTACGACATCTCCTCGCTCGAGACGGGCGTGCGGCGACTCGAGCGAGGCCGCTGGTCGGCCTCAACGTCCAGGGGGCACGAGGCGCTTGCGCCTTGCCGCCAGGCGATGGCTCGACCTGCTTCCGCCGACACGGTTCGCGCCATGCCCAGCATGCCGGGATTGAGATCGACGCCGGTCAGCCCGCCGGTCGGGCCGACACGTGCGGTCGCCGCGCGCGACGACGCTGTACCGCATGCGGCACCGGGCACGCGCTCTCCCGGCCGGAGCCGCGCGAGGTCCAGAAGCAGCGTGGTTCAGGGCGCAAAGATCGCGGGCAGCAGATGCCGCTCGTAGGCGTCCGGCCTCGAGCCGGCCATCTGGCGATCTCTCCTGCGGCGGCATCGGCGACGTGCTCCGCAGGTACGGCATCGCTTTGCACGGCTGCAAGCGCTCCTGGTGGACTTGCTTATCGCCATGCATCAGCGCAACCAGCTAGTCTCGCGGGCGTCGCGTCGAGGCGACGCGGACGTCTGCAGCATGGGGAGTTCCGATCATGGTCGCTACGATCACTCGCGCCGAGCTGAAGGCGAAGCTCGATCGCAAGGAGGAGCTGATCCTGGCCGAAGCGCTGCCTGAGGCATACTATCTCGAGAAGCATCTGCCGGGCGCGATCAACATCCCGCACGATCAGGTGGACGCGCTGGCGCCGGTGCTGCTACCGGACAAAGCGGCCCAGATCGTCGTCTATTGCGCCAATGCGCCGTGCCGCAACTCGGGCATGGCCGCCAAACGGCTGGCCGAGCTCGGCTACAGCAACGTGCGCGACTACCACGACGGCAAGCAGGACTGGATCGAAGCCGGCCTGCCGGTCGAAAGCGGCAGGGGCGTCAACGCCCAGGCAGCCGAATAGGGCTGCCTGGGACCTCACATAGCGCTGGTGTGCGCCGCGCGCGAAGGCGCGGCGGCATCGCGCATCAGGATCGCGACCCGCCGGTCGCGCGCCTTCTGATGGTAGGCGACGGCTTCGGGCGCGAGGTCGTGGGCGGGCGCCGGCTCGAGCTCGAAATGGCCGTAGCGGTCCTCGCCGCGCACCAGGGTGGCGCTGTCGGCCGCGACCCGCTGCTCGACATGCGGCGGCAGGTAGCGGATCGCGAAGCCGATGCGGCGGTCGTTCGCGCCGTTCGGGCGCGAGCCGTGGAAGATCTTGACGTGATGCAGCGACATCTGGCCGGGCCGCAGCACAAGGTCGACGGCGTGGTCCTCGTCGACCTCGACCGCGATCTCCTGACCGCGCGAGAGCATGTTGTGCTCGCCGAAGGTGTCGGCGTGCGGCACGACCTCGCGCTTGTGCGTGCCCGGCACCACCCGCATGCAGCCGCTCTCGCAGGTGCTGGGGCTCAGCGCCAGCCAGGCGGTGACCACGTCGCCCTCCTGGTCGAGACCCCAGTAGGCGATGTCCTGGTGCCAGCTGATGAAGTCCGAGGTCCCGGGCTCTTTGGTGAAGGACACGGTCTCCCAGGCCAGGATGTCGGG
>DASUGG010000036.1:0-6368 GCA_036274135.1 Geminicoccaceae bacterium | reverse complement strand
TTCTCGGGCGCGCAAGGCGGCGGCGACCCGCGTCGAGTTCTTCACGCTGGCGCGGGGCGAGGGATGACCATCGCCGCAGGCTTCGCCGACCAGGCGCTGGACGCCCAGGCGACCTTCCGCGGCCTGCTCGAGGCGACCGCGCATCCGGGCCGGATCGTGAACGCGCCGCGAGGGCTGCCGCCGCCTCCCGCGCCGCTGCTTGCGACCGCCTATGCGGCCGCCCTCACGCTACTGGACTTCGAGACGCCGCTCTGGCTCGATCCTGCGCTCGCCACCTCGGACGTGTGCGAGACGCTGCGGCTGCAATGCGGCTGCCCGATCGTTCCGCAGCCGGAAGCGCGCTTCGCGCTGCTGGCAGGAGAAGGCGCGCCGCTCGCCGCTTTCGGTCAAGGCACGCCCGAATATCCGGACCGCTCCGCAACGTTGATATGGCAAGTCGATGATCTGGCCGATGATCGCGGCGTGCGCCTCACCGGTCCGGGCATCTGCGCCAGCGCCCTGCTGCAGGTCGACGGCCTGCCGGCCGATTTCTGGCGGCAGTGGGACGTGAACCACAGGCAGTTTCCGCTGGGAGTGGATGTGGTGTTCGTGACGAAGGACCGCATGACGGCTCTGCCCCGCTCCATCGCGGCCGCGATCGAGGTGCCCGCCTGATGTATGTCGCGGTCAAGGGCGGCGAGCAGGCGATCGACGCCGCGCATCGCTGGCTCGCCGAGGAGCGGCGCGGCGATCCGGCCACGCCCGAGCTTGCCGTCGCGCAGGTCGAGCAGCAGCTGACGATCGCCTGCGATCGGGTGATGAACGAAGGCTCGCTCTACGACCGACCGCTTGCGGCGCTTGCGATCAAGCAGGCGCGGGGCGACCTGATCGAGGCGGCGTTTCTCCTGCGCGCCTACCGCACCACCCTGCCGCGCTTCGGCTACGGCGAGCCGCTCGACACGGCGCGGATCGCGCTCAAGCGGCGGATCTCGGCGACCTACAAGGACCTGCCCGGTGGCCAGGTGCTGGGCCCGACCTTCGACTACACCCACCGTCTGCTCGACTTTCGCCTGGCGGCCGAGCGGGCGGTCGAGGCGGCGCCGGAGCGGCCGGCGGCACCGCAAGAGGAGGTGCCGCGCGTCGTCGACATTCTGGACCGCGAGGGCCTGATCCAGGCCGAGCCGCCGGACGAACCGGAGGAGTCGGTCGGCGATCTCACGCGCGAGCCGCTGCTCTTCCCGGCCGGCCGCGACGTCCGTCTGCAGAATCTCGCGCGCGGCGACGAAGGCTTTTTGCTGGCCTTGGGCTACTCCACCCAGCGCGGCTTCGGCAGCAGCCACCCGTTCGTCGGCGAGATCCGCGTGGGCGCCGTGACCGTGGAGTTCACGCCGGAGGAACTCGGCTTCCCCGTCGAGCTCGGCGAGATCGAAGTCACGGAGTGCCAGCTGGTCGACCAGTTCAAGGGCTCGAAGACCGAGCCGCCGCAGTTCTCGCGCGGCTACGGCCTCGCCTTCGGCCACAGCGAGCGCAAGGCGATGGCGATGGCGCTGGTCGACCGGGCGCTGCGTGCCGGGGAGATGGGCGAGGAGACCGGCGCGCCGGCGCAGGACCAGGAGTTCGTCCTCTACCACTCGGACAACATCCAGGCGACCGGCTTCGTCGAGCATCTGAAGCTGCCGCACTACGTCGATTTCCAGGGCGAGCTGGAAGGCATCCGCCGGATGCGCGCGGCCCGGGCGGCCGGGCGCGCCGCGAGCGAGGAGGCGGCCGAATGAGTGCCCGGACCGAGCCGCCGGCGGCGCATATCGAGGGCTACAACTTCGCCTATCTCGACGAGCAGACCAAGCGCATGATCCGGCGCGCGATCCTGAAGGCGGTCGCGATTCCGGGCTACCAGGTGCCATTCGCCTCGCGCGACATGCCGCTGCCCTACGGCTGGGGCACCGGCGGCATCCAGGTCACCGCCGCCTGCATCGGCCCGGACGACGTGCTGAAGGTGATCGATCAGGGCGCCGACGACACCACCAACGCGATCTCGATCCGGCATTTCTTCCAGAGGACGACGCGGGTCGCCGTGACCGAGGCGACCGATCAGGCGACCATCATCCAGACGCGGCACCGCACGCCCGAGATGCCGCTGCGCGAGGGCCAGATCCTGGTCTACCAGGTGCCGATCCCCGATCCCCTGCGCTGGCTCGAGCCGCGCGAGACCGAGACCCGCAAGATGCACGCCCTGGCGGAATACGGCGTGATGCACGTCAAGCTCTACGAGGACATCGCGCGGCTCGGCCAGATCGCCACGAGCTACAACTATCCCGTGCTGGTCAACGGCCGCTACGTGATGGCGCCGTCGCCGATCCCGAAGCTCGACAACCCGAAGCTGGACCGCAACCCGGCGTTGCAGCTGTTCGGCGCCGGCCGCGAGAAGCGAATCTACGCGATCCCGCCCTATACCGAAGTGCGCAGCCTCGACTTCGAGGATCACCCGTTCGAGATCCAACGCTGGGACGAGGTCTGCGGCCTGTGCGGCGCCGCCGAGAGCTATCTCGACGAGGTGATCACCGACGATCGCGGCGGCAAGCTGTTCTGCTGCTCGGACACCGACTACTGCGTGCGGCGGCGCGCGGCGGGCCACTTCGGTCCGCACGGCCGGGATGCGCCGGCGCCGCTGCGCGGCCCGTTGCCGGGAAGCGGCGGATGAGCGAGGCCCTGCTCGAGGTCGAGGGGCTGACCAAGCGGTACGGTCACACGATCGCTTGCTGCGACATCGCCTTCGACCTGTGGCCGGGCGAGGTCCTGGCTGTGGTCGGCGAGAGCGGCTCGGGCAAGACCACGCTGCTCAACGCGATCTCGGGCCATGTCGCGCCGGATGCCGGCCGGGTGCTGTACCGCACCCGGCATGAGGGCGTTGTCGACGTGCTGCAGCTCTCGGAGCCGGCGCGGCGCCTGCTGATGCGCACCGACTGGGGCCTCGTGCATCAGAACCCGCGCGACGGCCTGCGTCTCGCGGTCAGCGCCGGCGCCAATATCGGCGAGCGGTTGATGGCGGTCGGCGATCGCCACTATGGCCGCATCCGGGGCACCGCGCTCGACTGGCTCGACAAGGTCGAGATCGATGCCGAGCGCATCGACGACCGGCCGCAGACCTTCTCGGGCGGCATGCAGCAGCGCCTGCAGATCGCGCGCAACCTCGTGACCCGCCCGCGCCTGGTGTTCATGGACGAGCCGACCGGCGGCCTCGACGTCTCCGTCCAGGCGCGTCTGCTCGATCTTTTGCGTCAGCTGGTGACGGAACTGTCACTGTCGGTGGTCATCGTGACCCACGATCTGGCGGTCGCCCGCCTGCTGTCGCATCGCATGATGGTCATGCAGCGCGGCCGCGTGGTCGAGCTGGGGTTGACGGACCAGGTTCTGGACGACCCGCAGCACCCCTACAGCCAGCTGCTGGTCGCCTCGATCCTGCAGACCTGAGATCGCCCATGCCTGACCCGGTGATTCGCCTCGAGGGCGTCCGCAAGAGCTTCACGCTGCACCTGCAGGAGGGCGTGACGATTCCTGTGTTCGAGGCGGCGAGCCTCGCCGTGGCGGGCGGCGAATGCGCCGTCCTGACCGGCGCGTCGGGGGTCGGCAAGTCGACGCTTTTGAAACTCATCTACGGTAACTACAAGCCGTTGGGAGGACGCCTCCTGCTCCGCCACGACGACGAGGAGATCGATCTGGCGTGCGCATCGCCGTATCAGATGCTGGAGATCAGGCGACGGATGATCGGCTATGTCAGTCAGTTTCTGCGCTGCCTGCCGCGCGTGGCGGCGGTCGACGTGGTCGCCGAGCCGCTGCTGGCGCTGGGGGTGGGGCGCGAGAGTGCTCGCACACGCGCCGCGGAACTGCTGCGCCGGCTGCGCATCCCCGAGCGGCTGCTGGGCCTGCCGCCGGCGACCTTCTCGGGCGGTGAGCAGCAGCGCGTCAACATTGCCCGTGGCTTCATCCACCGCTATCCGCTATTGCTCCTCGACGAGCCGACCGCC
Organism: Geminicoccaceae bacterium; assembly: GCA_036274135.1. Classification (GTDB taxonomy): domain Bacteria; phylum Pseudomonadota; class Alphaproteobacteria; order Geminicoccales; family Geminicoccaceae; genus DASUGG01. Next base: position 2,364 of record DASUGG010000036.1, on the reverse strand, counting down.
TCGCTCGATGCTGCCAATCGGGCCGCAGTGGTGGAGCTGATCCGCGAGGCCAAGGCGGCAGGTGCGGCGATTCTCGGCGTGTTCCACGATCGGGACGTGCGCGAGGCGGTGGCGGATCGGTTGATCGACATCGAGGCTTTGCGGGCGGCGCATGCGTGACAGTCTTCACATCACCAATGCCCGGATCGTCACCGCCGATGCGGTCGTGCAGGGCGGCCTCGTCGTCGAGCGCGGCCTGATCCAGGAGATCCTGCCGGCCGGGCGCGCGGCCCCCGGCGCGCTCGACCTCGATGGCGACTATCTGCTGCCCGGCTTCGTCGAGCTGCACACCGACAATCTCGAGCGCCAGTTCCAGCCGCGGCCCAAGGTGCGTTGGCCGGCACAGGCGGCGATGCTGGCGCACGACCGGCAGATCGCGGCGGCAGGCATCACCACCGTGTGCGACGGCGTGTGCGTCGGCATCTACGGCGGCAAGCGCGAACGCATCGAGTTCCTGCAGACGTCGCTCAATGCGCTGCGCGAGGCGCAGGCCAACGGGTCGCTGACGACCGAGCACTTCCTGCACCTGCGTTGCGAGGTGTCGGATCCGCACGTGGTTGACATGTTCGAGCCCCTGCTGGACGAGCCCAATCTCAAGCTGGTCTCGCTGATGGACCACACTCCCGGCCAGCGGCAGTGGCACGACATCGACAAGTACCGGACCTTTCATCGCGGCCGCACCGAGGCGTCCGAGGAGGAGTTCCAGGCGCTGATCGAGCGGCGCATCGAGGAGCAGAAGATCTACGCCGACCGGCACCGCCAGCAGCTTCTGGCGCTGGCACGGGGTCGGCCGATCACCCTCGCCAGCCATGACGACACCACGGTCCAGCACGTCGAGGAAGCCGCCGCCGACGGCATCACGATTTCCGAGTTCCCGACCACCCACGTCGCGGCCGAGGCGGCACGCAGGCAGGGCCTGTGCGTCGTAATGGGGGCGCCGAATCTGGTGCTTGGGGGCTCGCACTCGGGCAACGTCTCGGCGCAGCAGCTGGCCGAGCACGGCTTTCTCGACGCCCTGTCGTCGGACTACGTGCCGGTCAGCCTGCTGCACGGCGCGTTCCAGCTGCACCGCGCGCTCGACATGCCACTGCCGCAGGCGATCGCCCCGATCAGCCGCAATCCCGCGGCGATGATCGGGCTCGATGATCGCGGCAGCATCGCGCCCGGCCTGCGCGCCGATCTCGTGCGCGCGCGGCTGATCGGCGAGACGCCGTCGGTGATCGCGGTCTGGCGCGAGGGCGAACGGGTCGCCTGATGCTCGAAGCCGCGGCGCCGGAGGCGCGCGAGACCGCCGCGCCCTGCATCCTGACCAATGCGCGCCTGGTCCTGCCGAACGAGGTGGTGCGCGGCACCCTGGTGGCGCGGCGTGGCGTGATCGCTGAGATCGACGATGCCGTCAGCCGGGTGCCGGCCGCGCTCGATCTCGCCGACGACCTTCTGATCCCCGGCCTCGTTGATCTGCACACCGACAACCTCGAGCGCCACTACCTGCCCCGTTCGGGCGTCGAATGGGATGCGGTCGCCGCCGCGATCAGCCACGACCTCCAGATCGCCGGCGCCGGCATCACCACGGTCTACGACAGCCTGACCTTGGGCTCGGCGTCCGGTTGGGATACGCGGCCGGAGACCGTCGAGCCGATCGTCCAGGGTCTGCGCACCGCGATCAGCCATGACATGCTGCGGGTCCAGCACCTTCTGCACATGCGCTGCGAGGTCACCCACCCTGAGATCGTGCCGACCTTCGAGGCTTATGCCGAGGATCCGCTGGTCCGCTTCATGTCGCTGATGGACCATGCGCCGGGCGATCGCCAGTCACCCGACATGGACGACTACCGGCGGCGCTATCTCAGGATCTTCCAGGGCGATGAAGCGGCGCTCGAGCGCCATATCAAGGAGCTGTTGCACGGTTCGCGCGTGCTCGGACCGGACAACCGGCGGCGGCTCGCCCGGATCGCCGCCGAGCGGGGGCTGCCGCTCGCGAGCCATGATGACGCGCGCCGCGAGCACATCGAGGAGATCGTGACGCTCGGCGTCACGGTGACCGAATTCCCGACCACGCTCGAGGCCGCCGACGCCGCGCACGACGCCGGCGTCAAGGTGCTGATGGGCGCCCCCAACCTGATCCGCGGCCGCTCGCACTCCGGCAATGTTGCGGCCGGCCTGCTGGCCGCGCGCGACTGCCTCGACATCCTCTCGTCCGACTACATCCCGGCGAGCCTCCTGCTTGGCGCCTTCCGCCTGACGCAGCAGGATTTTGGCTGGTCTCTGCCGCGGGCGCTGGCCTCCGTCACCAGCGTGCCCGCCGCCGCCGCGGGGCTCGACGAC
>DASUGG010000035.1:0-11502 GCA_036274135.1 Geminicoccaceae bacterium | reverse complement strand
TACGGGCCGTTTGCGGCGACCGCTACCAAGAGCGACGCGGGGGCGCCGGTCGGCGCCGCCGGGCTCGCGGTGGTGCGCGCGCTGACCGCCCTGCCGCTGGTCGCGATCGGCGGCGTCGGCGAGGTCAACCTCGGTGCCGCGATCCGGGCCGGCGCCGACGGCATCGCGGTCGCCGCCGCGATCATGGCGGCGGCCGACCCGGCGGCCGCGAGCCGGCGCCTGCGCGACGCCGTCGCGACCGCGCGGGCGCAGCGCGGGGAGCGCGCATGATCGCCAACATCCTGACCATCGCCGGCTCGGATTCCGGCGGTGGCGCCGGCATCCAGGCGGATCTCAAGACCTTCTCGGCGCTCGGCGCCTATGGCTGCTCGGTGATCACCGCGCTCACCGCGCAGAACACCCGGGCGGTGACCGGCATCCACGAGGTGCCGGCGGCGTTCGTCACCGCCCAGATCGACGCCGTGCTCGACGATATCGACATCGCCGCGATCAAGATCGGCATGCTGGCGACGCCCGCGATCATCGACGCGGTCGCGGCGGCGCTCGAGCGGCACGGCGTGCAAACCGTGGTGCTCGACCCGGTGATGGTGGCTAAGAGCGGCGATCACCTGCTGCGCCCCGAGGCGGTGCGCGCCTTGCGGAAGCGCCTGCTGCCGCTGGCGAGCGTGGTCACCCCCAACCTGCTCGAGGCCGGAGTCCTGCTCGACATGGAGCCGGCCGTGGACGAGGCAGGCATGGTCGAGGCGGCGGCCAGGCTGCGCCGCCTTGGGCCGCGGGCCGTGCTGCTGAAGGGCGGCCACCGCGAAGGCGCCGAGAGCATCGACGTGTTTGACGACGGCAGCGAGCCGTTGACCCTTGCAACGCCGCGTATCAATACCGCCAACACGCACGGCACCGGCTGCACGCTGTCCTCGGCGCTCGCCGCCCTGCTCGGCCAGGGCATGCCGCCGCGCGCGGCGGTGCGGGCCGCCAAGGCCTACATCACCGAAGCCATCGCGGCGTCGGACCGGCTGCGGGTCGGCGGCGGCCATGGCCCGGTGCATCACTTCCACCGATGGTGGCCGAAGGAAGCCCCCGAGAAGGACAGAGGATGAGCTTCTCCGACGACGCATGGCAGCGGATCGGCCCGTTGTACGACGCGATCCTTGCGCTGCCGTTCAATCAGGAATTGGCCGCAGGAAGCCTTGCGCGCGAGCGGTTCACCTTCTACGTGCTGCAGGATGCGCTCTATCTGACGCAGTTCGGGCGAGCGCTGGCAGTGACCGCGGCGCGCGCGCCGGACGAGGACGCGCTCATCCAGTTCGCCGGCAGCGCCCAGGCTGCGGTGGTCGTCGAGCGCGAGTTGCATGCCGGCTTCTTCCAGACCTTCGGCATCACGCCCGAGCAGGCGGCGGCGACCGAGCCGTCGCCGACCTGCGAGCACTATACCCACTATCTCCTCGCGCTCGCCCACAATGCGCCCTACGAAGTGTCGGTCGCGGCGCTGTTGCCCTGCTTCTGGATTTACTGGAAGGTCGGGACGCATCTTTTTGAAATTGCCCGGCCACACAATCCCTACCAAGCCTGGATCGACACCTACGCCGACGAGGCGTTCGCGACGGGCGTGCGCAAGGTGATCGCGATCGGCGACCGGGTCGGCGCCGCCGCCACGCCGGCGGTGCGCGCGCAGATGCTCAAGGCCTTCCTGCGCGCCTCGCAGCTGGAATGGATGTTCTGGGACAGCGCCTACCGGCTTGAAGCCTGGCCGATCTAGCGGCTCTCGCTTCCGTGCTGGGGGCTGTCCTGTCTTCGCGGCTTGTCGGCGCGCTTGTACTAACTCATAAGTTGCGTTACTAATATCTTTGACGCCAAACGAGGAAAATCGATGCACGCCATCGCTTCGACGATGCGGCGCACCACGGCAGAGCGAGCACCCTTCCGGCCATGACCAATCGTCCGTGCGGCCTGCAGGAAGCGCAGCCGGCATTCGAGGCGGACCAGGGCGAGAGCAGTCCCCCCGAGGGCGCAAGCCGAAGCTTCGCGGACGCGCAGCTTCGCGACGACGCCGGCGCCACCTGGCTGTGGCAGACCGACGAGCGAATGCGCCTCAACTATCTCGGCGAGGCGTTCAGCGCCCAGACGGGGATCGCGAGCGCGCAGGTGATCGGCTGCACGGCCCTCGAGCTCGCCGGCGACTGCGAGCACGCGGCGGCCGAGCTGCACGAGCATCTCGCGGATCTGGCCGCCCGCCGCGCGTTCCGCGAGGTGCAGCATCGCCTGATCGATCCGGCGAGCGGCGCCGAGCGCTACGTCCAGATCAGCGGCAGACCGATCTTCGACCGGGCCGGCGGCTTCCTCGGCTATCGCGGCACCGGTACTGACGTCACCGCGCAGGTCCGGGCGATGCGCGACGCGGCGCGCGCGGAATCCCGCCTGCGCGACGCGATCGAGAGCATCCGCGCCGGCTTTGCCTTGTTCGACGAGCACGATCGGCTGGTGATCTGCAACCGCCGCTATGGCGACACCGACGGGCTCGACGCCGAGAAAATGGCCGCAGGCGCCAGCTGGCAGGCGATGCTGCGGGCCGGCGTCGCGCGCGATCACTACGTGGCGGCCCGGGGCCGCGCCGACGCCTACATCGCCGAGCGCACGGAGCACCATCGCCGCGCCGACGGCGCCGTCCGCGAGGAGCAGCTCGCCGACGGCCGCTGGGTCCAGATCACGGAGTTCCGGACCTCGGACGGCGGCAGGGTCGGCACCCGCACCGACATCACCGAGCAGAAGCAGCGCGAGCGGGCCCAGGCCGCTCTGAGCGAAGAGCTGCGCACCCAGTACCTGCGCTTCGACGCCGCGCTCAACAACATGGTCCAGGGGTTGTGCATGTTCGATGCCGACCAGCGCCTGATCGTGTGCAACGCCCGCTATCTCGAGATGTACGGCTTCTCGCCGGAAGTGGTGAAGCCGGGGATCAGGCTGCGCGAGATCATGGAGTACAGCGTGTCGCTCGGCAATTACCGCCGCGAGGATGCGCTGCGCGCCGTCGCCGAGCGGCCGAGCACGGCCGACAAGCGCGAGCAGGCAGTGCTGCACCAGCGCCTGAACGACGGCCGGGTCATCGCGGTGATGCACCAGCCGATGCCGGGCGGCGGCTCGGTCGCGACCTACGAGGACGTGACCCAGACGGTGCGCGCCGGCGAGGCGCTGCGCGACTACGCCGCCAGGCTCGAGCGCAGCAATCGCGAGCTGCAGGATTTCGCGTCGATCGCCTCGCACGACCTGCAGGAGCCGCTGCGCAAGATCGAGGCGTTCGGCGACCGGCTGGCGGCGCGCTGCGCCGACGGGCTGAGCGAGAGCGGCCGGATGTACATCGAGCGCATGCAGGACGCCGCCGGCCGCATGCGCTGCCTGATCAACGACCTCCTGACCTACTCGCGCGTGACCACCAAGGCGAGCCCGTTCGCGCCGGTCGACCTCGGGCGGATCGCCGGCGAGGTGATGTCGGACCTGCAGGTGGCGATCGAGCAGGCCGGCGCCCGGATCGTCGTGGATGCCCTGCCGGTCATCGAGGCCGACGCCACGCAGATGCGCCAGCTGCTGCAGAACCTGCTCAGCAACGCCCTGAAGTTCCGCTCCCCCGGCCGCCAGCCCGAGGTTCACCTCAGCGGCCGCATGCGCCCGCCCGGCGCGTCCGGGCGGCGCGCCGCGGCACGGCGCTGGTGCGAGATCACGATCAGCGACAACGGCATCGGCTTCAGGCAGGACTACGCCGAGCGGATCTTCGGCATCTTCCAGCGCCTGCACGGCCGCGATGAGTATCCGGGCACCGGGATCGGCCTGGCGACCTGCCGCAAGATCGTCGAGCGCCACGGCGGCACGATCGCCGCCGCCGGCCGGCCGGGCGAGGGCGCCGTCTTCGCCTGCACCCTGCCGGTCGAGCAGCCGGGCGATCTGCTGACGTGACCCGAAACGCAACGCCGATCACCATCCTGGTTGCCGACGACGACGCCGACGATCGCCTGATGATCCTGGAGGCGTTCGAAGAGAGCCGGGTGGCCAACCGCGTCGACTTCGTGGTCGATGGCGAGCAGCTGCTGCAGTACCTGCGCCGCGAGGGCGAGTTCAGCCGGCTGCTCGGCGAGCCCTATCCCGGCGTGGTGCTGCTCGATCTCAACATGCCAAAGAAGGACGGCCGCGAGGCGCTGCGCGACATGAAGGCCGATCCGGCGCTCTGCCGCATCCCGATCGTCGTGTTGACCACCTCGCGCGCCGAGGAGGACATCGTTCGCACCTACGGTCTGGGCGTGAATTCCTTCATCACGAAGCCGGTGACCTTCGCGGGTCTGGTCGACGCCCTGCGGGTGCTCTGCCGATATTGGATCGAGATCGTATCGCTGCCGCCCGAATGCTCGCGCCCCCGAGCATGAAGCGCCGCCGCACGTCCGCGACCTGAGGCAAGACGGCGCGATGACCGAGCAGCCCGATCTCGAATCGATGCCCGCCGATGCGGCGCCGCGCGTGCTGCTGATCGAGGACGACGAGGCCGACTACCTGCTGACCCGTGACCTGCTGGCGGAGGTGTTCGGCAGCGCCGTGGTGCTCGACTGGGCCAGGACCTGGCAGGACGCGCTGGCCACGATCGGCGAGGCCCGCCACGACGTCTACCTGGTCGACTACCGGCTGGGCGAACGCAACGGGCTGGAGCTGGTGCGCGAGGCGGTCGACCTCGGCTCGGCCGCGCCCTTCATCGTGCTGACCGGCCAGGGCAGCCGTGAGATCGATCTCAAGGCGATGCGCGCCGGCGCGGCCGACTACCTCGCCAAGGACGAGATGACGGCGCCGCTGCTCGATCGCTCGATCCGCTATGCGATCGAGCGGCATCGCGCCGAGCGGCGGCTCGCCGAGCTGGCGCAGTTCGACCAGTTGACCGGCCTCGCCAACCGCGTGCTGTTCCGCGACTACCTGCGCAAGACCCTGGCGCGCGCCGACCGGCATCGCCAGCTGGTCGCGGTGATGCTGCTCGACCTCGACCGGTTCAAGACGGTCAACGACACGCACGGGCACGAGGCGGGCGACCTGCTGCTCAAGCAGGTCGCGCAGCGGCTGCGCGGCGCGCTGCGCGAGAGCGACCTCGTGGCGCGGCTCGGCGGCGACGAGTTCACGGTGGTGATGGACGGGCTGTCCGACCCCAGCGCGATCGCCGGCTTCGCGACCCGCATCCTCGACGTCGTGCGCCAGCCGGTGCGCCTCGGCAACTGCGACGTCGTCACCAGCGCCAGCATCGGCATCTCGGTCTATCCGACCGACGTCGACAACATCGACGAGCTGCTCGCCAGCGCCGATGCGGCCATGTACCGCGCCAAGGAGCAGGGCGCCGACCGGTTCCATTTCTACACCATGGCGATGCGGGTGCACGCGGCCAAACGGCTCGAGCTCGAGAACGGCCTGCGCGGTGCCCTGATCCGACGCGAGTTCCGGCTGCACTACCAGCCGCAGGTGGATCTGCTGACCGGGACGATTCAGGCGGTCGAGGCGCTGCTGCGCTGGCAGCACCCGCGCCGCGGTCTGGTCGGCCCGTCCGAGTTCGTGCCGCTCGCCGAGGAGACCGGGCTGATCGTGCCGATCGGCGCCTGGGTGCTGCGCACCGCCTGCGGCCAGCTGCGCGCCTGGCGAAACGCCGGCTATCCGTCGATGCACATCGCGGTCAACTTCTCGGCGCGCCAGTTCCAGGACGAGGACCTGGCGCTGATGGTCGCGGCCATCCTCGAGCAGTGCGACCTGGCGCCGCGCTTTCTCGAGATCGAGATCACCGAGAGCGACATCCTGAAGAATCCGGGCCGGGCGCAGTCGCTGCTGCAGGAGTTCACCGAGCTCGGCGTGCGGATCGCGCTCGACGATTTCGGCACCGGCTACTCGTCGCTGAACCACCTGCGCTCGTTCCCCGGCGCGTCGATCAAGATCGACCGCTCGTTCGTGCGCAACCTCTGTACCGAGCGGCACGATGCGGCGATCGTCCGCTCGCTGATCGTGATGGCCCACAATCTTAACCTGAAGGTCATCGCCGAGGGGGTCGAGACGGCGGAGCAGCTGGCGTTCCTGCGCGACAACGCATGCGACGCCATCCAGGGCTATCTGATCGGCCGGCCGGTGCGGGCGGAGGAGATCACGCCGGAGCTGCTGGCGCGGCCGCTGGTGCCGCGCCCCTGGCATCCATCCCTGACCGCGTGAGGCGCACGCCGTCCCCGCCCTGCGAGCTGCTACGGCGCGGCGCCGATCGGCCGCGGCTCCGCGACCGCCGCCAGCGCGGCGCGGCCGGCGACGCTGCGCGCCCGCTGCCCGGCGACGGCGATCAGGATGCCGTCGGACCTGGCGCGATCGAGGGCATCCTCGGCACGCTCGATCAGGTGGCCCAGCGCCTCGTCGTCGCGGAACTGGGCGACGCCGATCGCCGATCGTGCCGGCGCCTCGCCGTCTGCACAGAGGCGGCGCCCGATCCGCTCGGCGCGCCGCACGGCATCGCCGAGATCGGTGCCGGGCATGATCACCGCCAGACGGCGCTCGGCATAGCGTGCCAGCGCGCTGCCATCGCCCGCCTCGACGGCGATGGCGGCGAGCGGCCCGGTCAGACCGGCCGCCGGCTCCGCAGCGCCCGGGCAGCGATCGCCGGCGGCCGCGGGCTCGAGCAGCAGGAGCGAGAGCGGCGCGCCGCCCCGGGTCGCCGCCAGCGCGGCGCGGCGCAGCGCGTCGTGGAAGCCGCGCCAGTCGGCGACCGGCGCCTCCGCCGCGCCCTGCGCACGCGCCGGCGCGTCGACCCAGCGATCGGTCATGCGGCGACGCCTTTCTGCCGCAGCATGTCGCGCATGCAGCCGAGCGTCCTGATCGTCGTCACCTCGGCCGTCTCGAAGCGGATGCCGTACTCGGCCTCGGCGGCCATCACCAGCTCGATGTGGCGCAGGCTGTCCCAGCTGCGCACGGTGGACGGGCTGGCGGCGTTCGAGAAGAGATGGACGGGCTCGCCCAGCGTGCGCGCAAAGAGTTCCTCGAGCTTCATGACGATCTTCCGCATCGGTCGGGGGTTGCAGAGCTGGATCGGAGGGCTCAGCCGAAGATCTCGCGACGGATGCCCGCCGGCCAGCGAACCGGCTCGAAGCCGTGCTGGCTGAAGGCGGCCAGCACCCAGCGCTCGATGCCGAGGCCGACGCAGGCCGTGGCGGCGACGCCGGCGCCGTCCGCCGCGTGCCCGTCCAGCGCGATGGCGAAGCGGTCGCCGAAGAACTTGCCGTGCAGGTTGATCGAGCCGCAGGCGAGCTCGCGGCGGCGGCCGTCCGGACCCGGCTCGATCGTCAGGATGATCTCGTTCTTGACCTCCTGGGCGCGTTGCCAGAACGTCCGGGCGGCCGACACCGTGGCGAAGAACGGATCGCTCGCCGTCTCGATCCGGCATTCGAGGTCGAAGATGCCGGCGAGCTCGCCGATCACCGGCAGGACCCGGCGGCGGCAGTCGGCGACGTGCGCCTCGCTGCCGACGAACACCAGCTCGCGCACATTGAACTCCCAGAGCCGGTCCAGCCCGCCGAGATTGCGCGACTCGTAGCGGAACACGCGGCCTTTCCAGCTGAAGGCGGCGCCGCCGTCGCCGATCCGTCGGCCGGCGAGCGTGGGATAGCAGGGGAAGCAGGCGGCAGGGTTCAGGCACAGGCCCGGCAGGTGGACGTGCTCGGCCGGCGGCATCAGCGCGCCCACGGCGCAGCTGTTGGCCTGCCGGAAGGCTTCGATCGCGTCGAAGTCCTCGACCATGTGGCCGACGAAGCTGGCGGCATTGGGGTGTGAGTCGAAGTAGCCGCAGCGATGCAGGGTGTCGGCGTCCACGAACGCCGGAAAGCTGCGTGGCTCGGCCCGGAAATGCTGCGCGTAGAGCGCCGCGGCCGTGGCGTCGATCAGCTCGGCCAGCGCCAGCGCCGGCCCCGCCAGGGCGACGTGGCCGTGGCCATAGGCGAACAGCCAGCCGCGCTGCTGCAGCTCTGCGTTCACGCCGGTCGCCAGCGGGCCGTCGTCGCGGCGCTCGTGGCGCAGGAAGATTTTGGACTCGAAACGGTGCACGCGCTTGAGCATCGCCTCGAGGAAGCGCTCGACCTTGCCCTGCACCTCGGCGTCGCGGGCCCGATCGGCGACCTCGAGCTCGACCGCGGCGCCGCCGCCGGTGACCCGCAGCGCCCGAAGATGCGGCGACACGAACGCCGCTTCCTTCTCGATGTCGGCCGCCAGCCCGGGGTCGATCTGGCGGGGCAGGTCGATCACTGCGATCATGCCGTTATGCTCCGTCTCGGGTCGAGGTTCGCTTGGCGAGGAGGCGCGGATAGGGCGTCCAGCCTCAGAACTGGTAGTAGAGAAAGGTGCTTTGGCCGGCGAACGAGCCGAGCGCCACGGCCAGCACGATCGCGCCGACCACGCTCCAGGCGAGCGTCGGTCGCCAGGTCAGCCAGAACGGCCACTCCTCGCCCTCGGGCTGCGGATCGGAGCTGAACCAGTGCCGGCCCATCAGCTGCTGCGTGTTCGGGCAGCCAAGGGCAATCGTGCCCAGCACCAGGATCCAGACCAGCGCCACGCCGGCATCCGCCGCGATCGGTGCCGCAGCCAGGCCGGCATGCGACGCGCCGTGCAGAACGAAGCCCGCCATGCTGGCGAGCAGCGTCAGCGCCGTCGGCACGTCGGCGGCGCGGAAGAACACCAGGCCCACGACCACCACAACCATCGTCAGCAGCCAGCCGGCGGCCGGCGGCAGCGCCGGCAGACGCGCCTCGCGCCAGCCGTGGTTGACGGCGAGCGCCAGGCCGTGGATCAGGCCGAACACTACGAAGGTCCAGCCGGCGCCATGCCAGAGGCCGGCGAGCACGAAGGTCGCGACGACGGGAAGGGCACTCGCCAGCAGGAAGCGCGCCGGACGACCGTAGGAGCGCCGCAGCGCGCGGCGGGTCATCGCCACCGCGATCGGCGCATGGAGGTAGTTCGTGAAGAAGCGGGTCATCGTCATGTGCCAGCGCCGCCAGAAGTCGGTGATGCTGCGGGCCTTGAGCGGCGAGTTGAAATTCAGCGGCAGCCTCAGGCCGAACAGGTAGGCGGCGCCGAGCGCCATGTCGGAATAGGCGGAGAAGTCGAAGTAGAGCTGCAGGGTGTAGGCGAGCGCGCCGATCCAGGCGAGCGAGGGGCCGACCGGCAGGCCCGCGGCGGCGCCGTCGAACACGCTGTCGGCAAAGGGCGCGATGTCGTCGGCCAGGATCAGTTTCTTGAACAGCCCGATCGCGAACACCGTCAGCGCGACGGCGATCCGGGCGCTGTCGAGCGTCGCCGCCCGCGCCGCCGCGAGCTGCGGCACCACGTCCTTCTGCAGGATGATCGGGCCGGCGGTCACGCAGGGGAAGAACGAGCCGAACAGCAGATAATGGCCGAAGCGGATCTCGCCGACCTGGCGATTGTAGACTTCCACGAGAAAGCCGATCTGGACGAAGCTGTAGAACGAGATGCCGACCGGCAGCAGGATGTCGAGATGCGGCAGGGCGCTGCCCAGCAGCAGATTGGCGTTGTCGATCAGGAAGTTGGTGTACTTGAAGTAAGCCAGCAAGGCGAGATTGGCGGCGACAGCGCCCAGCAGGAGGCGGCGCGCGCGCCGGCGCTGGTCGATGTTGCGGAGGATCAGGCGCGCGGCGCCATGGTTGAACAGGATCGAGCCGAGCAGCAGGCCGGCCAGCGCCGGGCTCCATTGGCCGTAGAACACCAGCGAGGCGCCGGCGAGCCAGAGCAGCGCCCGGTCCCAGCCCCACAGGCGGTGCACGAGCACGAAGCCGAGGAAGCAGATGGGGAGAAAGCCGAAGATGAACGCGGGCGAATGAAACAGCATCCTGCAGCTCCTCAGAGGCACGTCGGCGGGAGGACTACCGTCGCCTGGGTCCGTGATCGCGGGTCACAGCCGCGATCACAGGCCGGGCACCAGGTCGATCACCCGTCGCAGGCAGTCCGGTCCGCTGTGCTCGGCGTCGATGTACATGTCGGAGCTGCAGCCCGGAACGGCCGGGTCGAAGCTGCCGACCGCGCTCATGCCGTGGGCGGCGGCGAGACGTGCGGTCAGCGCTTCGATGCGAAGCAGACCGTCGCCATAGGCCGTGCCCTGGATCTGCCGATAGAAGTCCGGATTGAGCGGTGGATGGATCAGCACCACGCGCACGCCGCGCTCGGTCAGCAGGCTCAGCAGGCGATCGACCGCCTCGACAGCGACCGGGTCGACGTCGAGGGTGAGGTCCCGCCGCTCGGCGAGCGCCTTCTGAACCTCGTGGTCCCGCCGCTCGGGCGTGAACAGGTCGCGATGCGCGTCCGACCAGCGGATCGAGCCGTCGGCCTGGAGGACGTCCATGGTCGGCAACGAGCTGGCCTCGACCGGCCCTGGCAGGGTGTCCGCGGTGAACCGGCGCCAAGCATGGTCGAGCATCGTGGAGAGGGAGAGCAGGCCGAGCCAGCGCCGCAGCTTGCGGGTCTCGAGCCACGGCTGCCGCGCGATGCCCAGGCGCGCCAGCATCGCGTTGGAATCCGGCAGGGCCGTCAGCCACAGCGTGTCGGTGCGCCGGTCTTCCGGCAGAAAGGTGAAGCCCCGGATGCTCATGAGCATGGTCCGCGGCAGACGGTCGTGACGGACCATCATCTCGACCACGGCCAGCAGATCCTCGTAGTAATCCCGGTGAACGTGGGCGTTGTAGAAGCTGTGCCCGGCCACCAGGTCGGCGTGCGCTTCCTGCCAGTGGCTGGCGCCGAGCACCGCCACGCCCGGCCTCGCCGGCAGCCTCGCGATATGCGCGCGCTGCAGGCCGCGGCTGTCGATGTTCAGATCAAACACGGCATAGTTGTCGCCGGCTGCGAGCGCCGCCGCGGCCTCCGCCTGGGCCGCGGCGCTGTAGGTCAGGGGCGCCAGGCGGTAGTTGGCGGCGGCCAGCGCGCTCATGAGCAGGGCGACGAGCACCGCCGTCAGTGCCAGGTAAGGTACGGGGCGCCGCATCGCCGCACCGAGTCGGCGTGCGCCCCGCTGCCGGTCGAGCGACCGCGCCTGCAGGCGGCCTCCGACCGGTGGCGCGGCCCCGTCGCCGCTCGGGGACAGATGAGGTTGGTCGTCGGAAAGGGCTGCGTCTGCCTGGGCCATGAGTTCAGCGTACGGTCCTGTGGGTGACGGAGGGTGCGAAGCCGCGCCGGGCGGCCGGTAGACATTGGCGAAGCGGCGCGGATCTCCTGCGGTTGATGAGTATGTTTCCTATCATAGGAATTTACTCCAGACAAGCGAAAACCCCCTGCGCGGCCGCTCCGTCCCGTCTCGCTCACGCGCAGATCGGAACATTCAGCGAACACGTGGATCTGCCTTAGCGGTAGACAGTTAATTCATCACTAACGCGCTGTAGTTGTTGATGGCGGCATGTCAGGATACCGCTTTACGCGCCGCCGCCGATCATGCCGAAACGGCGCCGCCGCTCCCGCCGGACCGCGGCGCGA
>DASUGG010000034.1:0-2317 GCA_036274135.1 Geminicoccaceae bacterium | reverse complement strand
TTGGCGCCCGGTTCGCGGGCGCCTTCCTGCCTGGGGTCAGCCCTCTCGACGCGCCGGCGTTCCTCACCGCAGCCCTGCTGCTCGGCGCCGCGGCCCTGGTGGCCATGGGCCTGCCGATCCGCCGCGCCCTCGCCATCGATCCGGCGCAGGCGCTGCGAAGCGAGTAACATTCCCTTGGCTACACCACGCATGCATTCGTCAGACACGCTTCCGACCCGACTCGACCTGCCCGAAGATCGCGAGCGGGCCCGCGCTTCGTCGGCGCCCTGCCGGCTGCTCGTCGCCGACGACCAGCCGGACGTGCTCGAAGCGCTGCGCCTCCTCCTCAAGGGCGAGGGCTACCAGATCGACACGGCGGCTTCGCCCGCCGGCGTCGTCGCCGCGCTCGAGGACAAGGAATTCGACGTCCTCCTGATGGACCTGAACTACGCCCGGGACACGACGTCGGGCCAGGAAGGGCTCGACCTCCTGCACACCGTGCGGACCATGGATCCAACGCTGCCGGCGGTGGTCATGACCGCCTGGGGCAGCGTCGACGTCGCCGTGGAAGCGATGCGCCGCGGCGCCCGCGACTTCATCCAGAAGCCGTGGGACAACGCCCGCCTCCTGGCGATCGTCCGCACGCAGGTCGAGCTGTCGCGGGCGCTGCGCCGCGGCCAGCGGCTCGAAGCCGAGAACCTGATGCTGCGCGGCGACGGCCAGCCGCACGTCATCGCGGACGCCCCGGCGATGCAGCCGGTGCTGCAGATGATCGCCCGCGTCGGGCCGTCGGACGCCAACATCCTGATCACCGGCGAGAACGGCACCGGCAAGGGCCTGGTGGCGCAGGCGCTGCACGCCGTGTCGGCCCGCGCGTCGCGGCCGCTCGTCACCGTCAACGCCGGCGGCGTGTCGGAGGGCGTGTTCGAGAGCGAGCTGTTCGGCCACGTCCGCGGCGCCTTCACCGACGCCAAGGCCGACCGCGTCGGCCGTTTCGAGATGGCCGAGGGCGGCACGCTGTTCCTCGACGAGATCGCCAACGTCCCGCTCAGCCAGCAGAACAAGCTGCTGCGCGTGCTCGAGACCGGCGACTTCGAGCGGCTCGGCTCGTCGCGGACGCGGCGTGCCAACGTCCGCCTGATCTCGGCGACCAACGCCGATCTGCACGCCGAAGTCGCGGCCGGGCGCTTCCGCCAGGACCTGCTGTTCCGCATCAACACGATCGAGATGCGGCTGCCGGCGCTGCGCGAGCGGCGCGAGGACATCCCGGCGCTGGCCATGCACTTCCTGCAGCGGCGGGCGCGGCACTACCGCAAGGCCATCACCGGCTTCGATCCGACGGCGATGCAGGCGCTGCTCGAGCACGCCTGGCCGGGCAACGTCCGCGAGCTCGATCACGCGATCGAGCGGGCCGTGCTGATGGCCCAGGGCACCACGGTGAAGGGCAGCGATCTCGGCCTGCGCTCGACCCGCGGCGAGGGCGCCGCGCGCCTCGAGGACATGAGCCTCGAGGACGTCGAGTGCTTCCTCATCAAGAAGGCCATGAGCCGCTACGACGGCAACGTCAGCCACGCCGCCCGCGGGCTCGGCCTCAGCCGCAGCGCGCTCTATCGCCGCCTGCAGCGCTACGGGCTGTGACGCCGCCGCGGACACGGCTCTCCCACGATCAACGGCTGGTCCTGCTCGCGCTCGGCGCCGTCGCGCCGAGCGCCATCCTCGCCATGGTCCTGCTCTGGACCGGCGATCACCACCCGCGCACGCAGTGGACGCTGACGATCGCCGTCGCCGTGCTCGCCATCGGCTTCCTCGGCTCGCTGCGGGCGCGCGTGATCATGCCGCTGCAGACGGTGGCCAACCTGCTGTCGGCGCTGAGGGAGGGCGATTTCTCGATCCGCGCCCGCGGATCGCGGCGCGCCGATCCGCTCTACGACCTGCACGCCGAGGTCAACGCGCTCGCCGAGATGCTGCGCGGCCAGCGCCTCGACTCGCTCGAGGCGACGGCGCTCCTGCGCAAGGTCATGGCGGAGCTCGACGTCGCGGTCTTCACCTTCGACGAGCGGCAGCGGCTGCAGCTGGTGAACCATGCCGGCGAGCGGCTGCTCGGCGCTCCGGCCGAACGGCTGCTCGATCGCCACGCCTCCGAGCTCGAGATGGATCACTGGCTCGACTCCGGCGGACCGCGCATCGAGCCGATCGCGCTGCCCGGCGCGACCGGGCGGTGGGAAGTGCGCCACACGCCGTTCCGGCAGCGCGGCCTGCCCCACCATCTGGTGGTCCTCACCGACGTCAGCAAGCCGCTCCGCGACGAGGAGCGGGCCGCCTGGCAGCGCCTGATCCG
>DASUGG010000033.1:0-13071 GCA_036274135.1 Geminicoccaceae bacterium | reverse complement strand
CGGGCGCGGACTCCGGTCGGCTCGTCGTCTCCTCGCCGCGGCGCAACGCCTCGAGCACCAGGCGAGGAGCGAGCGAGCCCTCGCCGATCGCCGCCAGCAGGTCGTCGACCGTCTTATGCTGAAATCCGCCCAGCACCGCCTCGAGCCGCTTCTCTCCGATCTTCAGGCGCTCCTTCTGGGCGACGCGCTGGAGCAGCTCGCGGCCGTGCGCGATATAGTCGTTGCGACGGCGCGAGCGCAGATAGCGGCGGATGCGCGATCTGGCCTTGCCCGTGACGACGAAGCGCTCCCAGGCCGCCGACGGCGCCGCTCCCTTGCTGGTGATGATCTCGACCTGGTCGCCGTGGCTGAGCTTGGTGCGCAGAGGCACCAGACGGCCGTTGACCTTGGCGCCGACCGTGGCGTCGCCGACCTCGGAGTGCACGGCATAGGCGAAGTCGACGGGCGTCGCGCCCTGCGGCAGCGCGATCAGGTCTCCCCTCGGGGTGAAGCAGAACACCTGATCCTGGAACATCTCGAGCTTGGTGTGCTCGAGAAACTCCTCGGGTCCGGACGCGTGCTCGAGGATCTCCAGCAGGCCGCGCACCCAGCGATAGCGGCGGCCGTCGGTCAGGCGGCCGCTCTGCTTGTAGGCCCAGTGCGCGGCGACCCCGAGCTCGGCCACCTCGTGCATCTCGGTGGTGCGGATCTGCACCTCGATCCGGCGCCGCTCCGGACCGAAGATCGTGGTGTGCAGCGAGCGGTAGCCGTTCGGCTTGGGCGTGCTGATAAAGTCCTTGAAGCGCTCCGGCACCATGGCGTAGCGGCCGTGGATCACGCCGAGCGCGGCATAGCAGTCCGGCACGCTGTCGACCGTGATGCGGAACGCCATGATGTCGGAAAGCTGCTCGAAGCTGATGTTCTTGCGCTTCATCTTGTGCCAGATCGACAGCGGCGCCTTCTCGCGGCCGTAGACCTCGGCCTCCAGACCGGCGTCGTGCAGCGTCGCCCGCAGCTCGTCGACGATCCGCTCGATCAGGTTGCTGTCGTGCTGGCGCAGCTGCGCCAGCCGGCCGAGCACCGACTGCCGGGCCTCGGGCCAGAGTGCCGCGAAGGCGAGATCGTCGAGCTCGTCCTTCAACCCCTGCATGCCGATGCGCTCGGCCAGCGGCGCGTAGATCTCCATCGTCTCGCGGGCGATCCGCCGCCGCTTGTCGGCGCTGTCGATGAACTGCAGCGTGCGCATGTTGTGCAGCCGGTCGGCGAGCTTGACCAGCAGCACCCGGATGTCCTCCGACATCGCGAGCAGCAGCTTGCGAAAATTCTCCGCCTGCTCGGTCTGCGCCGACTGCAAATCGAGCTTGTTCAGCTTGGTGACGCCGTCGACCAGGCGGGCGATCTCAGGCCCGAACAGCCGCTCGAGATCGGCGATCGTGGCGCCGGTATCCTCCACGGTGTCGTGCAGGAGACCAGTCGCGATCGAGGCGCTGTCGAGCCGCAGGGACGCCAGGATACCGGCAACCTCGACCGGATGCGAGAAATAGGGGTCGCCCGACGCTCGCACCTGGGCGCCGTGCGCCTTCATCGCGAAGACGTAGGCCCGGTTGAGCAGGTTCTCGTCGGCCCCGGGATCGTAGCTCTTGACCCGCTCGACCAGCTCGTACTGGCGCATGATCGGGCGCTGCCCGGCACGCACCTGCCCAACGGCCACCGCCGGCGCCCCTTCCTTGCGCTCGGAAGCCGGCTCACCGGTGGGCTGGGGCTGCATCGACGCCGCGGGCCGCCGCCGCAGGACTAGCCGAACAGGGGCCGCGAGTCCGCCGGCGGATCGTCGTCGCCGCTCTCAGCCTCGTTCGGCACCGGCGGCAGCTCGAACTCGTCGTCGGTGTCGACCAGCATCAGCGGGTCGTGCTCGATGACCGGCTGCTCCTGCTGGTAGGCGGCGACGAGATCGTCCACCGGCTGCTCCTCGATCTCGACATGGCGGCGCAGGCCGTGGATCAGCTCGTAGCGCAGATGGTCGAGGTCGATGGTGTTCTCGGCGATCTCGCGCAGCGCGACCACCGGGTTCTTGTCGTTGTCACGCTCGACGGTCAGCGGCGCGCCGGCGGACATGTCGCGCGCCCGCTGGGCCGCCAGCATGACGAGCTCGAAGCGATTCGGAATCCTGGTAACGCAATCCTCGACGGTGATACGGGCCATGAAGGTTCCTCTCGACAGGGAGCGGCCACTCGCCAGCCGTTACTTAGCGCACGGGCGGGCAGGCCGCAACCGAGCGCGGGTTTCCTGCCGGCGCCCAGCCGCCCTGCCGGCGCGCGGCAAGGCCCGCAAAACCGCCAGACTCGGCCCCGGCAGCGCCGCCCAGAACGGCGCAGCCCCGTACGCACCGCCGCAGGGCCGAACCGCAGCGGCCGGCAAGATCGCGGCTAGCACAGGCTCACACTATGTGGTAACGATTCCATTTATGGGCAACTCGAGGCCGGAACCCGCGATTGACAAGGTCGTAGGATGTCCCGAGCGGCCTGCTTCGCTGCCTGGCAACGTAGCCAGACGATCGACGGAGCTGGTGGGGTGTGGACGTGGGCGGCGCCGCTGCTGTACCAAGGCGGGCCACACGCGGGGCGGTGCGTTTCGGGCATCGCTCGGGCGCCGCAGGACAGAGTCGGAGCCGCCGAGGCCCAGGGTTCATCTCAAGCTCGCATCAGTCGACGTTTTGAGCGACGTCCGCTGGGTGTAGGAGAAAAGGGCTTATACGGGGCCGGTATAAGCGAATTCGGAACGGAGGTAGAAGAAGATGGATTGCCCGATCTTGGAGGATATTCTGCACGAGGATGATCGCTTCGCGATCATGATCGATGGCGCCAATCTATATCAGTCGGCGCGGGCCCTGGGCTTCGATATCGACTACCGGCTGCTGCTGCAGACGTTCGCGCGCAGCGCGCGCCTGATTCGGGCCAGCTATTACACCGCACTGCTCGACGACCAGGAATACTCGCCCATCCGGCCGCTGGTCGACTGGCTCGACTACAATGGCTACACGGTGGTCACCAAGCCGCTCAAGGAATTCACCGACGCGGCAGGACGGCGCAAGTTCAAGGGCAACATGGACATCGAGCTCGCCGTCGATGCCATGGACATGGCCGCCCATATCGACCATCTCGTGCTGTTCTCGGGCGATGGCGATTTCCGCCGCCTGGCGGAGGCGCTGCAGCGGCGTGGACTGCGGGTGACCGTGGTCAGCACGATCCGCACCCAGCCGCCGATGATCGCCGACGAACTGCGCCGTCAGGCCGATACCTTCCTGGAGCTGAACGAGCTGGCGCCGTACATCGCGCGCGCGCACCGGCCCGCTGCCCATGTCCACGCCGCGGACGACGACGAGGACATGGACGACGAGCCGAACGGACAGCGGTCGGGACGTTTCTACGAGCCTGCGTAGCGAGGCTGCGCGGCTCCTGGCAGGGCTACGGGATCGTGCGCCTCGAGCCGCAGGTTGATTGTGCCCTTTGTCCTCGGCTGGTCGAGCTGCGGCGTTGCCATCGCGCCGCATTCCCAGCTTGGCACAACGGCCCGGTCGCCTCGTTCGGTGCCCGCCGCGCCGGTCTGCTGGTGGTGGGCCTGGCGCCCGGGCTGCGTGGCGCGAACCGCACGGGCCGACCGTTCACCGGCGATCATGCCGGCGAGATCCTCTACCGCACGCTGATCGAGCACGGCTTCGCGCGGGGCGATTATCGCGCCTCCCCCGACGATGGCCTCGAGCTGATCGACTGCCGGATCACCAATGCCGTGCGCTGCGTACCCCCCGAGAACCGCCCCTCGGGCGCCGAGATCAACGCCTGCCGGCGGTTTCTCCTGGCCGAGCTGGAGCCGCCGCCCCGGGTCGTGCTGCCGCTCGGCGGCATCGCGCACGGTTCCGTGGTCCGCGCGCTCCGCCTGGCGCCCGGCGCCATGCCCTTTCGCCACGGCGCGGTCTATCGCCCGACGCACGGGCCGATTCTCGCTCCCTCTTACCACTGCTCGCGCTACAATCTGAACACTGGCCGGCTGACCCCGGCCATGTTCACGGCGCACGTCCGGCAGGTCCGGGCGCTGGTCGACGGCCTCTAGCGGACGCCTCGAACGATCGGGGAGGAGGGCGGCATGCGTCGCGCCGACCGGCTGTTCCAGATCATCCAGATCCTACGGCGCGGCCAGTTGACCACCGCACAGGCGCTGGCCGACGAGCTCGAGGTCTCGAGCCGCACCATCTACCGCGACATCGCCGACCTGATCGGCTCGGGCGTGCCGGTGGAGGGCGCGGCCGGCGCCGGCTATCTGCTGCGCGACGGCTACGACCTGCCGCCGCTGATGTTCTCGCCGACGGAGCTGGAAGCGCTGGTGCTGGGCGCCCGGATCGTCGCGAGCTGGGCCGATGCCGAACTCGGTCGCGCGGCGCACGACGTGCTCGCCAAGGTCGAGGCGGTGTTGCCCGAGCGGCTGCGCACGCGGCTCGCCAAGATGCCGCTGCTGGCGCCCGGCGATCATGCCGAGGTGCCGCGCAAGGTCGATCTGGCGGCGCTGCGTCGGATGATCCGCGACCGACGCAAGGTCGACCTCGCCTACTGCGACGCCGCGGGCCAGCTGACGCAGCGCCGGGTCTGGCCGCTCGGCCTGTTCTTCTATGGACCGGTCTGGCTGCTCGCCGCCTGGTGCGAGCTGCGCCAGGACTTCCGCATGTTCCGGGTCGACCGTATGGCCGAGGCGGCGTTCCCCGATCTGACGTTCGAGGCCACGCCCGGCCGCACGCTCGACGATTTCAGCCGCCAGGAGGCGAGGCGAAGCCAGTCTGCTGACGGCACGCGGGCAGCAGCGGCCCGCTAGGCTATCGGCAGCCGCTCGCCTCTCCGGCCGGAGACGCCGCGACGCCCTCCGGGCTCCCCAGAGCCTGCAATCGTGTCCCTAACCCGGTACGAAGGCGTTGCAGAAGGCTGTGGCGGGCAGCATCAGGCCGATCCCGGTATCCTGGTAGTGGTCGTACAGCGCGCTCGCCGAGCTGCGCTCCGCCAAGATCGCCAAGGTCACGCCGACGACTCGGCCGTCGCTGTCGAAGACCGGCCCGCCGGAGGTGCCGAGGCCGATCGGAAAGCCCAACGATACCAAACCGATATCGCCAAATGTCGCGGCGTCGGGCAAGTAGCCGCCGACCGCGACCCAGCGCGACTGCGTGGGATGGCCGACCGACACCAGATGCTGCCCGGCGTGCAGATCGGCGCAGGACCACTCCGGCGCAGGGTAGCCGTCGGGCACCTCCACCTCGACCAGCGCGAGATCCAGGATCGCGTTCTGCCACACCACTTTGCCGGGCTCCCTGGGTCCAGCGAAGAAGGTGACCTCGAGCGGCGACTCCTGCACGACGTGATAGGCGGTCAAGACGGCGTGCGGCCCGACGATCGTCCCGGTGCCGTGGCCCTTGGCGTGCTCGACGAGGACCGTCGAGCGATTCAAAAGCTCCACATTCGGGGGGCCGGACGCGCAGGCGGACAGGATTATGGCCAGAGAGAGGCCGATCAGCCGGCCAACCATCCCCCTTCGCAACATCAATCCCTCCGGCCCCTTGGATTCGTTGGATTAACGTTTGGGTAAGGATAGCGGCGCAAAGGCAGCCTTTCCAGATGATTTACCAAATTTTAGGTGTACCGGCGTGCTTCCTCCCGGCGCGTCGCCGAAAAAAGGATCGTCCTTTGTGATCTGCTTCACAGAAAGCTGGAGCAACAGGGCGTAGGTTACGGATCTGCCTCTCGTGAGCGAGCGATTTTCGTGACAGCTCGCTCCCCGGATCTCCCTGGTAACTTTAGCTTCGGTCCTTCTCGGGCCGAAGCTTTCTTTCTGTGGCGGCTGCTCAGGGGGCCGCCCTCCTCGCCGCGGCCGCTGCCGTGCTCTGCCGTGTGATCAGATGCGTTGAGAGATGGTCGCAACCCGCTCTTTTTGTTCATTCTGTCGAAGATATCCATCGGCGTAGTGGACCGCATCGGCGCCGACGAAGCGGCGGATGCGATCCAGCTCCGCGTCGAGACGATCGCGACGCCCGCGGCCCAGGCGGCGCCCGGGCTCCAGCCAGAGCGCCGCGACCTCGAGCGCCTTTCGGGCCGCATTCGCCTTCATGTCGATCCGGCCGATCAGCCGGTCGCCTTCGAGCAGCGGAAAGACGCAGTAGCCATAGCGGCGCCGGCTGGCGGGCACAAAGATCTCGATGCGGTAGTCGAAATCGAAGAGCTGAAGCAGGCGCCTGCGATCGCGCAGCAACGGATCGAACGGGCTCAGCACGCGCACGCGGCCGGGGCTCTCCGGCAGCGCCCGGAGCAGCCCCTCGACGCCGCCGTGCGCGAAGACCGGGCGTGGCGACGAGCCGTCGGCCGGCTCGAGCACGGCCGGGACGGCCCGGTCCGGGTGGGCGCACCACTGCCTCGCCTCGGCCAAGGTCACCATGCCCCAGAAAGCGGCGATCTGGGCGGGCGTGGCAAAGCCGAGCCGCTCCAGCGCACCGTGGCAGGCCCAGTCGACGAACGCGTCGTGCGACGGCGCCCTGGCGCGCGCCTGCGCGGGAATCACCCGCTCGGCGAGGTCGTAGACCTTCTGGAAGCCCTGCCGCCGCGCGATCGTCAGGCGTCCGGTGCGCCAGAGGAACTCCAGCGCCACCTTGTCCGGGTGCCAGTCCCAGAAGCCGCTGCTCGGCCGCTCGCGGTCGCCGAAGTCGCGCGCCATGACCGGGCCGTTCTGCCGGATGTGGTCGAGCATCGCCTCGATGCGGCCGTCATCGTGATGCTCTGCGAACCAGCGGCGGTAGCGGCTCGCGAGCCGCGACCGGTCCCGCTCAAAGCGAACCTGCCAGTAGGGGTAGAAGCTGGTCGGGATGATCGCGGCATCGTGCGTCCAGTTCTCGAACAGGCGCGCCTCGCGCTCGAGCAGCCGCTGCAGCAGGGCCGGCCGGTAGGTCTCGTTGCGCGCGAACAGGATCATGTGATGGGCGCGCGCCACCACGTTGACGCTGTCGACCTGGACGAAGCCGAGGCGCTCGATGAGGGCGAGCAGGCCGTCCGCGGAGAGCTTGCGGCGCGGCGGATCGGCCAGCCCCTGAAGCGAGAGAACGAGGCGTCGCGCCTGCTCAGCGGCAATCCGGAGCGCCATGCGTCAAGAGCTCCGCCGCCACGCCCATCGCATCGCCACGTCGGCGCCTGCTAGCCGGCCATCACGTAGACAGGGCTCGACCAAGCCTGGTGGCCATCCTCCTGGGTGAGGCGGACATAGAGCGGGTTGTCGCCCGGGCACAGGCGCACCCGATGCTCGAAGCGCATGTCCCAGGTCTCGTTCCGATCCGGCAGGCGGAACAGGCGAAGCCGCCGCCCGAGCCCGCCCGCATCGACCAGAAGATCCTCCAGGCCGATCTCCGCGATCGGAATGGAGGTGGTCACCACGTCGGTCGCGATCTGGATCTCGCCGGCCCGCGGCTCGGCGAGCCATTGGTCGAAGCCGGAAAAATTGCCGGTCGTGACCGTGTCGACGTCCACCCGCGAGCCGTCGGCCGCGAGGCGAAGCGGCTTGTCGGCGTTGAACAGGTTGACCGCCTGTGCACGTTCGAAACGGTTGCCGACCAGGCTCGCATGGCCCCGCCAGAAGACCTCGCGGCCGCGGCCGCGATACTCGGCGCCCTCGAACAGCACGCGGATGCGGCGGCCGAGCTCGCGCTCGGCATAGCCGCGACGGGTGGCGATCGCCTCCTTGCCGTTGAACACCACGATCCGTTCGAGCGGGGCGGAGCCGGCGGCGTCCACCTCCAGTAGCACTTCACCCTCCGCCCGGACGATGTCGCCCATCATCGCGCGCGAGGCTGCCGCGCCGGCGGCGTCTCCCAGCGCAGGGTCGTCTTCGAACAGCAGAGCGCCATCGGGCAACCGGACCCGGACGTCCAGGTACAGCCGCGTGCCGGTCGTGCCGTAGTGGTGGCGCCGGCGCAGGGTGCGGAACAGGGTCGCTCGGTCGAGCTTTTGCATCAGGTAGCAGGTGAGGCCGCCGATCGCGCCGAACTGGCCGGCGCCGGGCCAGGCGGCGCCCGGCCGCCCTTTGTGATCGTCGCTGTGGCAGACAACGCCGACCCGATGGCCGAGATCGAAGGCGTCGTGCAGCAGCCACTCGAACGTACCCCAGCAGGAGTGGATCTCGACCGCGCGCTCGAAGCGGCCGTCGTGGCCGACGCGAAGGTCGGCGTAGCGGCCGCCGACATGGGCGATCACCACGGCATCCTCGCCCTCGAGCTTGCGGAACAGCTCGCCCACGGCATGGCAGTCGTTCAGGGCATCCTGGTCCTCGTCGAGCAGGACCCGCGACGAGCGGAAGATCGGCCGGTCCTGCTCCAGGAAGAAGACGTTGCGATCGCCGCCCATGCCGGTGTTGCCGGACCACTCGTAGCCGGGCAGAGCCACGAACTTTCCTGGTTCGTCGAGCTCGGCGGCGACCCGGTTGATCTCGGCCCAGAACGCCGTGTCGATCTGAAAGTCGTTGCCTTGATGGCCGATGATGTCGAGGAACGCCTTGTCGCGCGCGAAACGGTAATACTCGGCCGCGCTGCCGGTGCCGACGGTCTCGCCGCTCTGGCCGTGCAGGTCGCCCCAATAGTGGCCGAAGGGCGGCTCCGCCATGAGCCGCAGCGGGTTCGAGCGGGCGAGCCGCGCGCCGGAGGCATCGCGGAGATCGATGCGGAGGTCGCAGGGCTCGTGAACCCGCAGCCCCTCGACCACGGCCGTGCCGTTGCCGCCGCGCACCTCGAGCGTATCGGGCAGGCCCTCGACCGGGCGGTCGGCCCCGAGGCGCAGGGTCGCATCGGCCTTCTCGCTCGGATTGCCCCAACGGTCCTCGCCGACCACCGCGAGGCGGAAGGGCGCGCCGGCGCGCCCGAGCGTCGGCAGCACGGCCTTCCAGCGCACCACGGGACCAGGCACCAGCTCGAGCGTCGGCGAGCCCGGCAGCTCGACGAAGTCGTAGGTCGCGAAGGCGTCGACGAAGACCTTGAACCAGAACGGCTTCTCGCGCGCCGTCTGCAGCCGGTAGCCGGGCGACCCCTGACGGCGGTCGCCGAGCCGCACGACGATCCTGTCGCCCGCACGCAGGAAACCGCGGCCGACCCGGATGAACAGCGTGTTGACCCAGGGCCGGATGTTGTTGCGGTTGTACGCCAACTCGAGGGTGGCGCCGTTGCTCGCCGAGGCCGTCGTGTAGTTCGGCGCCTTGGGATCGCTGAACTGCGGCTTGCCCGAATCGGAGGCGGTCCGCCAGCTGATCTTGATCGCGCCGGTATCGTCGATGCCGAAGCTGCCGGCCGTGTAGGTGATCACCAGCCCGACGTGGCTTCCGGCCTCGAGCGGGTGTCCGGGCTCGATCTCGGCATGGCCGATCTCGGACTGCATGTAGGTCGAAAAAGGCATGTCCTTTCGCGGCTTTCAGATGAGGGTGACGACGACGTTGCCGACGGCCTTGCCGCTTTCCAGCAGCTCGTGCGCCGCCGCGGTCTCCTCCAGCGGAAAGACGCCGGCGGTGCGGTGCCCGAGCCCGCCGTCGCGCAAGGCCTCGCCGATGTCGGCGAGCGCCCTGGCGCGCGCCGGCTCCGGCAGGATGTACGCCTGGACGAGGCGCAAGGTCACGCCCTTGTACGCCAGCGGATAGTAGGGAAACACGGGCTCCGGATTGGCCGTCGAGGAGTAGCTGGCGATCACGCCGTTCGGCTTGATGAGAGCGACGTCCTGCTCGAGATTGGCGCCGAGGTCGACCTCGACGATCCGGTCCACGCCCTGGCCGTCGGTCAGATCGAGGACGCGGCGCACCACGTCCTCGGCACGCCGGTTGACCGTCGCGTCAGCGCCGGATTGGCGCGCGAGCGCCGCCTTGGCGTCGCTGCCGACCGTCGCGATCACGTGTGCGCCCGAGCGCTTCGCCCACTGCACGGCATAGTCGCCGACCGCCCCGGCGCCGCCCTGGATCAGGGCCGTCAGGCCGACCAGCGGCCCGTCCGCGAGCGCCGCGAAATGCGCCGTGCAGGCCGGCACGCCGAGGCAGGCGCCGTCGACGAAGCCCGTGCCGTCGGGCAGCGGCACGGCCTGCGCCTGGGGCAGCGCCACATAGTCGGCGCAGGTGCCGCCGGCGCGGCCACGCTGGGCGTTCCAGAGCCAGACCCGCTCGCCGATCCGACCGTCGTCGACGCCGGCGCCGACCGCCTCGATCACGCCGGCACCGTCGCTGTGCGGGATGACGCGCGGATATTCCAGAGCCTCTCTGCGCCAGCCGGCGCGCCGTTTGGTGTCGGACGGGTTGAGGCCCGAGGCGTGCACGCGTACCAGCACCTCGCCGGAGCCGGGCTCCGGCCGCGGCAGCTCGCCGATGCGGATCACCTCGCGCGCCGGCCCGGTCGCCTCGTACCAGGCGGCGCGCATCGCGGCGCTCACGCCGCGACCTGCTCGATCCGACGGGTCGCCTCGCGCAGCGCCGCGATCAGGCGGTTCTGGCCGCGCACGAGCTGCGCCCTGGCGAAGCCGATCGTCGCCCCGTCGTGCTGCTGCAGGCGCAGGGCGGGCTCGATGGTCGGCAGCTGCGGCACGTTCAGCGCCGGATCGTGCTGGAAGCGCGGGCCACGCGTGAAGTTGATCGGGATCAGGATGCGGGCGAGGTCGCGGATCGCCGCGTTGGCGGCGCCGGCCGGGATCCTGCCGGCCTCGATCGCGCCGTAGAAGCCATCGAGCGCGGTCGAGAGGGCTGCGAGCGCGCGGCGCGACGGCTCGAGGTCGAAGCTGCCGCCGGCTGCCTCCTGGTACCGTTCGATGGTCGCCGCGAACTCTCTCGCCGTGGCCCGCCAGTCGATCGGCACGAGATCGGCATTGGCGAAGTGCAGGATCGCCGTCGCGTACAGCTCGATGTCCTTCTTCAGCACGTCGCGATCGGCGATCTCGAGCGTATCGTCCTCGGTGTGCCAGGCGATGTTGCCGCCGCAGCCGCCGACCACGTAGTAGCCGTGCTCCGCGAGCGCCTCGGGCGGCATCATCGAGGAGGCGCTGAAGCAGGCGGAGATGCCGATGTTGTTGAAGGTGTAGTCGCTGTTGCGCTGCGGCCGCTTGCCGGCGGCGTCCTGGCCGGTGGCGGCGCGCACGATCGCCTTCACCGCTCCCTCGCACTCCGCCGTCGCGCTGATGCTGCGGTAGCTGGTGGCCCAGCGGCAGCCGGGCGAGTCGCAGTTCATGTGCACGACGCAGTGCTCGGCGAGGTCGAGCGCGAAGGTGTCGGCGAACCAGGCGCTGCCGCCATAGCGGCCGGTCGAGTGGCCGGGCCACCAGGCGAGCCGCACCGAGCGGCGGAGCCGGTCGCGCTTCGCCCACACCACCCGCGCGACCTCGAGCATGCAGGCATTGCCGGTGCCGTTGTCGCCCACCCCCTCGCGCCAGCTGTCGTAATGGCCGTGCAGCAGCACGAACTCGTCGGGCTCGACGGCCCCCTCGATCTCGACCACCGGCAGCTTCTGCATGAACCAGCCGGTCTCGAGCTCGGTGGCGACCGTCGCTTCGGCGCCTTCCGCGGCGAGCGCGATCAGCGCCCGGCCGTCCGCCTGGTTCACCGCCGCCGACGGGATCTTCGGCAGGCGCGCGAGATCCTCGGGCTCGGGCGTGCCCCAGATCGTGCTGACGGTGCCCCAGTGGATGCGCTCGCCGGGATTGACGGCGATCACCGCGACGGCGCCCGCCGCCTCCAGGCCGGCGACAAAGTTGGGCAGCGCAAAACCCTCGATGATGACGACCTTGCCGACCGCCTCGGCGCCCGCGGCCTGCGGATTGCGGTCGAGCGGGGTGCCGCCGCCGGCGGCTGGAAGATAGAGCAGCGGCGCCGTGACGCCCGCGGGCCTGCTGGCGGCGAAGGCGGGCGGCTTGGCGTGGAAGACGCGGCCGCCGGCGCGGACCTCGGCCCGGATCGGCAGGCTGAGATAGATCTCCGGCTGGTGCACGGTGACCGGGATGCCGTGTCGGCGCAGCCGCTGCACGATCAGGTCGGCGCCGCGGTTGGCGTCGTCCGGTTTCTCGCGCGGCTGTCGCGCGAACGCCTCGACCAGCCCCCATGGCTCGTCCAGCCCGATCTCGCCCAGCACCGCATGCGTCACGTCATCCATGGCGTTCTCCCCCGGAGCCCTGGCACCGAAACGCGTATTCGCTTATTGAAACAAAGGAGCATCACAGCCCGAAACGACACGCTTCGCAACCATGGATCGCCGGCATGCTGAAATCCCTTTGCGTCCGTCTCTCCTGTCCGTCTTCCGGCCGATCGTCGCCGCGCCGCGGCGGCCGGCGCTACTAGAGCCATGCCCTACCGTATCGCCGCCGTCGACCGCGCCTTCGCCCTGCTCGAGGTCATGGCGCAATATCCCGATCTCGGCGTGACCGATCTCGCCGAACGCACCGGCAACACCAAGAGCCTGGTGTTCCGCCTGCTCTACACGCTGGAGCAGCGCGGCTACGTCCAGAAGAGCCCGGACGCTCGCACCTACAGCCTAGGCTATCGCACGCTGTTCCTGGCCGAGCACACCCGGCGCCAGTCGGCCCTGATCGCCGCCGCCGCCCCGGTGCTCGACGAACTCGCGCACGCCACGCGCGAGAACGCGCTGCTGGTCGTGCGGGAGGACCTCCACGCCGTCTGCATCGCGATGCGCGAGTCGCCGCAGCCGCTGCGCCTGTTCGCGCAGGTCGGCCGCCACGTGCCGCTGCATGCCGGCGGCGGCCCCAAGATCCTGCTGGCGTTCGCGCCCGAGGAGGTGCGCCGGGCGATCCTCGAGCGGCCGCTCGAGGGCTTCACCGCGACCTCGATCATCGACCACCAGAAGCTGGCGCGCACGCTCGGCGAGATCCGCCAGGCCGGCTTCACGCTGAGCATCGGCGAGCTCGATGCCGACGTCTTCTCGATGGCGGCGCCGGTGCGCGACTTCAGCGGCGAGGTCGTGGCGGCGCTGACGGTCGCGGGGCCGGTCAGCCGTCTGACCGCGGCCGAGGGCCGACGCTTCCGCAAGCTGATCCTGGATGCGGCGGACCGGCT
>DASUGG010000032.1:0-2291 GCA_036274135.1 Geminicoccaceae bacterium | reverse complement strand
TCCGCAGGCCGCATCACCGCCGTGATCCCCTACTTCGGCTACGCCCGCCAGGATCGCCGCACCAAGGCGCGCACGCCGATCTCGGCCAAGCTGGTCGCCAACCTGATCACCGAGGCGGGCGCGCACCGGGTGCTGACCATGGACCTGCACGCCGGCCAGATCCAGGGCTTCTTCGACATCCCGGTCGACAATCTCTACGCCTCGCCGTTGATGGCGACCGACCTCAGGGAGCGCTACGACGTGGGCGACATGGTGATCGTCTCGCCCGACGTCGGCGGCGTCGGCCGGGCGCGCGGCTTCGCCAAGCGCCTTGACGCGGGCCTGGCGATCATCGATAAGCGCCGCGAGCGCGCGGGCACCTCCGAAGTCGTCAACGTGATCGGCGACGTGGCCGGGCGCTGCTGCGTGCTTGTCGACGACATCGTCGATTCCGGCGGGACGCTGTGCAACGCCGCGCAGGCGCTGCTCGATGCCGGAGCGACACGGGTGGTGGCCTATGTGACCCACGGTGTCCTGTCGGCAGGCGCCGTCGCGCGGGTGAGCGCCAGCCGGCTCGAGACCCTGGTGATCACCGACAGCATCCGGGCCACCGAGGCGGTCCGCGTGAGCGACAAGGTGCGTGAGCTTTCGGTGGCGCCCCTGATCGGCGAGGCGATCCGGCGGATCAGCGACGAGAGCTCGGTGTCCAGTCTGTTCGATTGAGGCGGCGGGCACGGCAGCCCGGCGCGGCGAGGACGTAAGGTCATGGCCGAGATGATTTCCTTCCAGGCGCAGGCCCGCGACGGTGCGGGCAAGGGGCCGGCACGCCAGCTGCGCCGCGCCGGCCGGGTGCCGGCGGTGATCTATGGCGAGCGCAAGGATCAGCAGATGATCTCGCTCGAGGCGAGGGCGCTGCGACGCGAGCTGACCAATCCGCGCTTCTTCAGCACGCTCTGCTCGCTGCAGCTGGGCGGCGAGGCGATCCGCGTGCTGCCGCGCGAGGTGCAGCTCCACCCGGTCTCCGACGAGCCGATGCACGCCGACTTCGTGCGCGTGTCGCGCGGCTCGACGATCCACGTGACGGTGCGCGTCGTCTTCCTGCACGAGGACATCTCGCCCGGGCTCAAGCGCGGCGGCGTGCTCAACGTCGTGCGCCGCGAGGTCGAGCTGGTGTGCCCCGCCGATGCGATCCCGGAGCAGATCGAGATCGACCTGGCCGGTGCCGAGATCGGCGACAGCCTGCACATCTCGCAGGTGACGCTGCCGCCGAACGTGCATCCCATGATCGCCGACCGCGACTTCACGATCGCCACCATCGCGGCGCCGACCGTGGTGGCGGAGGAGGCGGCCGAGGAGCAGGGCGAGGCCGAGGCGGAGCGGCCGGCCGAGGAGTCGCCGACCGAGGCCGGCTAGGCCGATCGCGAGCCTCCCGCCATGCTGCTGCTGGTCGGGCTCGGCAACCCGGAGCCCCGCTACGCCGGTCATCGGCACAATGTCGGCTTCATGGCGCTCGACGCGATCGCGCGGCGGCACGGCTTCGGCTCCTGGCGCAACCGTTTCTCGAGCCTGATCTGCGAGGGCAGCCTCGACGGGACGAAGGTTCTGCTGCAGAAGCCGCAGACCTACGTCAACCTCTCGGGCCATGCCGTCGCCCAGGCGATGCGCTTCTACAAGCTGGCGTTGCAGGATCTGGTGGTGATCCACGACGAGCTCGACCTCGCCCCCGGCAAGCTGCGGATCAAGACCGGCGGCGGCGTCGCCGGCCACAACGGCCTGCGCTCGATCGCCGAGCAGCTCGGCTCGCGCGACTTCCGCCGGGTGCGCATCGGCATCGGCCATCCGGGCCACAAGGAGCTGGTGACCGGCCATGTGCTCGGCAATTTCGGCGCCGACGACCGGGCGTGGCTGGAGCCGCTGCTCGACGCGCTGAGCAGCACCGCACCCCTGCTCGCGGCCGGCGACGACGCCGGCTGCATGAACAGGATCGCGCTGCTGCTGCGGCCGCCGAAACCGCCCGAGCCCGGGCCGGAGCCGGAAGCCGGGCGCAGGCGGGAGCCGGGCCGCGAGGCGGAACCCACGCCGGCCGAGCGCGCCCGGAGCGGCTGATGGGCTTCAACTGCGGCATCGTCGGCCTGCCCAATGTCGGCAAGTCGACCCTGTTCAACGCGCTGGTGCGCACCGCCGCGGCCGCCGCGGCGAATTACCCGTTCTGCACGATCGAGCCCAATCTCGGCCGCGTGCCGGTGCCCGACGAGCGCCTCGAGGCGGTCGCGCGGATCGCCCGCTCGGCCCGCGTCGTGCCGGCGCAGCTC
>DASUGG010000031.1:0-3482 GCA_036274135.1 Geminicoccaceae bacterium | reverse complement strand
GATCTGGCCGCCGACCCCGCGACGATACAGAGCGAGATCCAGTTCCTCACCTCGCCCTCGTTCCTGCGCGGCATGGTGGAGCAGCTGAACCTGGTCGACGATCCCGAGTTCAACAGCTCGCTGCGCGCCGATGCCGCGCAGCCGTCGGTGTTCGAGCTGCTCAACCCGATGCGCTATCTGCCCGAGACCTGGCTGGCCGGGATCGGCAGCCAGCAGAGCGCGCCGGAGCCGGCGTTCGACCCCGCCATGCGGCAGCTCAACCAGGTGGTCGGGGCGTTCGGCAGCCGGCTGCTGGTCGAGCAGGTCGGCGGCTCCTACGTCATCTCGCTGAGCTTCATGTCCGAGGACCCGGCCAAGGCGACGTCGATCGCGAACGCCATGGCCGACGAGTACCTGTCGTCGCAGGTCGAGGCGAAGTTCGCGGCGGCGAAGCGCGCGACCGACTGGCTCGCCGAGCGGATCAAGGAGCTGCGCGGCCAGGTCCTCGAAGCCGAGGGCAAGATCGTCGAGTACCGCGGCCGCAACAATCTCGTGAACACCGAGAACAGCAATCCGGTCACCCTGCAGTTCTTCCAGCTGAACTCGCAGCTGGCGCTGGCCCAGGCGGAGCGCGCGGGCGCTGAGGCGCGCCTCAGCCAGGCCCGCGCCGTCCTCAACACCGACGGCGGCTCGCAGGCGGCGGTGGCGGTGCTGGGCTCGCCGGTGATGGCCGACCTGCGCGCGCAGGAGCTGCAGCTGATCCGCAAGATCTCCGAGCTGTCGGCGGAGATCGGCGATCGCCATCCGCTGATGGTGACCACCAAGGGCGAGCTCGCCAGCGTGCGCGAGAAGATGCAGGACGAGGTGCAGCGGATCATCTCGGAGCTGCAGAACGAGGTCGCGGTCGCGCGGGCGCGCGAGAAGGAGCTGCAGAACAACATGGCGTCCCTGCAGAGCGACGCCGCCGATGTCGACATGGCCGGGGTCGAGCTGCGCGACCTGACCATGGAGGCCGACGCCAATCGCCAGATGTTCGCGACCTTCCTGTCGCGCTTCCGCGAGATCGTCGAGCAGCAGGACCTGCAGGAGGCTGACGCCAAGATCATGTCGGCCGCGACCGTGCCGATCGGCCCGTCGTATCCGCAGGTCAAGCTCGTGACGATGATCGGCCTCGCCGCCTCGATGGTGCTCGGCGTCCTGCTGGTGTTCCTGGTCGAGCGCTGGGATTCCGGCTACGGCTTCCGTAGCGCCGACGAGATCCGCGCCGCGCTGGGCCTGCGCGCCCTCGCGCTGGTGCCCGACCTCAGCCGGCGCGAGACCAACGGCGCGACGGCCGAGGACTACATCGTGCAGAAGCCGAACTCGTCGTATGCCGAGGCGCTGCAGCGCATCCGCACCAGCCTGTTCCTGGCCGACGGCGAGCGCACGCCCAAGACCGTGCTGGTCACGTCCTCGGTGCCGCTCGAGGGCAAGTCGGCGATCGCCGCCTCGCTCGCCCGGCAGTCGGCGCGCTCCGGCCTCAAGGTGATCCTGGTCGACGCCGACCTGCGCCGGCCGCGCCTGCACGAGGTCCTCGGCATCGCCAACCAGAACGGCCTCAGCGAGGTGCTGACCGGCCGGGTCAGCCCCGAGGCGGCGATCAAGCACGACGAGCGCTCCGGCCTCGACTTCCTGCCGGCGGGCATCGGCGTGGTCAGCCCGCCCGACCTGTTCCGCTCCTCGACCATGCGCATCCTGCTCGAGGAGATGGGCGCCTATTACGACCTGGTGATCATCGATTCGCCGCCGGTCAGCGCGGTGTCCGACGGCCTGACCCTGTCGGGCATCGTCGACAAGTCGCTCTACGTGATCCGCTGGGAGCAGACGCCGCGCAACGTCGTGCTGGCGGGCATGCGCCAGATGTTCGAGGCGGGCGCCGACATCGCCGGCGTCGTGCTGTCGCGCGTCGACGTCAAGAAGCACGCCCGCTACGGCTACGCCGACTCCGGCTACTACCGGGGCAGCTACAGCAAGTACTACGTGAACTGAGCCCGGCGCGACCGCGGGCGGCGCGCTCGAACGGCGGGTAGCGGACGCGGTCGGCGCGCCGGCCGGGCCGGGGCGCGGCCGGCCACGGCGAACCGAGAATGCAGCCCGCGTCCCTTCGAGCTGCCGCATGAGCGCCTATCGCGAAGCCTGGCGCCTTGCCTGGCCGCTGATCCTCTCCAATCTCAGCATCCCGCTGCTCGGCATCGTCGACACCGCCGTCGTCGGCCACCTCGACGCGCCCCATTATCTCGGCGCGGTGGCGCTCGGCGCGGTGGCGCTCAGCGTCGCCTACTTCCTGTTCGGCTTCCTGCGCATGGGCACGACCGGCCTGACGGCGCAGGCGTTCGGCCGCGCCGATCACGCCGAATGCTTCGGTTGGCTCGCCCGCGGCATGCTGCTGGCGGTGGCGATCGCCGCCGTGCTCGGCCTGCTCGCCGCACCGCTGATCGACGGGGCGATCCGCCTGTTCGACCCCGGCGCGCGGGTCGAGGGCGAACTCGCGACCTATCTCGCGATCCGGCTGGTCGGCGCGCCGGCGGCGCTGCTCGTCATGGTCGTGCACGGCTGGCTGCTCGGCATGCAGAACGCGCGCGGCCCGATGCTGCTGCTGATCGTGACCAACGGCATCAACATGGCCCTCGCGCTGCTGTTCGTGCTGGGCTTCGGCTGGGCGGTCGCCGGCGTCGCCTGGGCGACGGTGTGCGCCGAGTATGGCGGCCTGGCGCTCGGCCTCTGGCTGGTGCGGCGGCCGTTGCGCGGCGGCGCCTGGCGGGCGGTCTGGCGGGCGCAGGCGTTCCGCCGCCTGCTGGTGGTCAACCGCGACATGTTCCTGCGCAGCTTCTGCCTCGAAGCCGCCTTCCTCACCTTCAGCGCGCTGGGTGCCCGTCAGGGCGAGGTGATCCTCGCCGCCAACGCCGTGCTCTTCAACCTGCACCTCTTGGCCAGCTACGGCCTGGACGGCTTCGCGCATGCCGCCGAGGCGATGGTCGGGCGGCGGGTCGGCGCCGGCGACGCGCCGGGCCTGCGCGCCGCGTTTCGCGCCAACATGGCCTGGGCGCTCGGCCTGGCGCTGCTGCTCGGCCTGGCCGCCGCGCTGCTCGGGCCGGCTGCCATTCGCGGCATGACCGGGATCGGGACGGTGCGCGCCGCGGCGCTGACCTATCTGCCCTGGCTGATCGTCGCGCCGCTGGTCTCGGTCTGGGCGTTCCTGTTCGACGGCGTGTTCATCGGCGCGACGCGCACCGCCGAGATGCGCAACGGCATGGCGGCCTCGCTGCTGGCCTTCTGGCTCGCCGCCTGGCTGCTGCTGCCGCGCTGGGGCAATCACGGCCTGTGGCTCGCCTTCTTGCTGCTGATGAGCGCGCGCGGCCTGTGGCTCGGCGTGATCTGGCTCCACCACAAGCCCGAGGCCTGGGCGCCGGCGCGGCGCTGAGCACCCCGGCATCATCGCCGCCTCGAGCATCATCTCCACGGCA
>DASUGG010000030.1:0-2974 GCA_036274135.1 Geminicoccaceae bacterium | reverse complement strand
CGGTGACGGGCTTCATCGGCGTGCTGTGCCTGATGATCCTGATCACGCTGCTGTGCTACGGCGTCTTGACCCGTCCGGAACTGGGCGCGCTCCGCCAGCCCTCCATGGCGGGGGTGCTGGAGGCGGTGGTCGGCCCCTGGGGCGCCAAGTTCGTCAGCGCCGGGCTGATCATCTCGGTGCTCGGCGCCTATCTGGCCTGGTCGCTGCTCGCCGCCGAAGTCCCCTATCTGGCTGCCCGCAGCGATCTGATGCCGGCCTTTTTCAAGCACGTGAACCACAACGACGTGCCTTCGACCGCGCTGTGGCTGACCAACATCGTCGTCCAGCTGTTCCTGATCGTGACCCTGTTCGCCCAGTACGCCTTCGACATCGCGCTGGAGTTGACCAGCGCGATGACCCTGATCCCTTATGTGCTGGTCGCGGGCTACGGCCTCAAGCTGGCGCAGCGCGGCGAGACCTACGAGGCGACGCCGGACGAGCGCCGCAGGGAGCTGATCATCGCGGCGATCGCGACGGCCTACACGGCCTTCATGATCATCGCCGGCGGTCTCAAGTTCGTGCTGCTCTCCTGCATCCTGTTCGCGCCGGGGACGCTGCTCTACTACCTGGCCAGGCGCGAGCAGAACCTGCAGGTCTTCACCGCTCTGGAGCGACTCCTGTTCTTCGCGATCGTCGCCGGCGCCGTGGTCGGGATCTACGCGCTCGCGACCGGCATCATAGCGATCTAGCCCGGGAGGCTGGCATGTCGGAACTCGATACGAACTCGGCTTACGGCGTTCATTCGGAGGTCGGCACGCTGCGCAAGGTGCTGGTCTGCTCGCCGGGTCGCGCGCACGAGCGGCTGACCCCCACCAACTGTGACTCGCTGCTGTTCGACGACGTCCTGTGGGTGCAGAACGCCAAGCGCGACCACTTCGACTTCGTGACCAAGATGCGCGAGCGCGGCGTCGAGGTGGTCGAGATGCACAACCTCCTCGCCGAGACGCTGGAGAACCCGACGGCCAAGGCCTGGCTGCTCGACCGCCAGATCACCGCCAACGAGGTGGGGCTCGGCCTGGTCGAGGACACCCGCGCCTATCTCGAGAGCCTTGATGCCCGCACGCTCGCCGAGACGATGCTGGGCGGGCTGTCGGCGAACGAGCTACCCGACAAGTACGCCTCGAAATATCTCGAGATGGTGCGCGAATCGACCGGCATCACGGAATACCTGCTGCCGCCGTTGCCGAACACCCTTTACACCCGCGACACGACCTGCTGGATTTATGGCGGCGTCACCCTGAACCCGCTCTACTGGCCGGCGCGGCACGAGGAGACGCTGCTCGCCACGGCGATCTACAAGTTCCACCCGAGCTTCGCCAACCAGGTCCAGGTCTGGTGGGGCGATCCGGACGTGAACTACGGCACCGCGACGCTCGAGGGCGGCGACGTCCTGATCCCCGGCAACGGCGTCGTGCTGATCGGCATGAGCGAGCGCACCTCGCGGCAGGCGATCACCCAGCTTGCGGCGACCCTGTTCGCCAAGAACGCCGTCGAGCGCGTGATCATCGCGGCGATGCCGAAGCTGCGCGCGGCGATGCATCTCGACACGGTGTTCACCTTCTGCGACCGTGATCTGGTCAGCGTGTATTCGGAGATCGTTGACCGCCTGCATGCAATCACGCTGCGGCCGGGCGACAATCCGACCGGCGTGGACGTCACCCGCGAGACAAAGCCGTTCGTCGACGTCGTCGCCGAGGCCCTCGGCTTGAAGAAGCTGCGCATCGTCGAGACCGGCGGCGACTCCTATGCCACCGAGCGCCAGCAGTGGGATAGCGGCAACAACTACGTCGCGTTGGCTCCGGGCGTGGTGGTCGCCTACGACCGCAACACCTACAGCAACACGCTCTTGCGCAAGCAAGGCGTCGAGGTGATCACCATCGTCGGGGCAGAGCTCGGACGCGGCCGCGGCGGCGGCCATTGCATGACCTGCCCGCTGATCCGCGACCCGGTCTGAGGCGGCCCCGCCGGCCGGATCCCGGACGGCGCCGGATGATGGCAGCGCCGGGGAGTGAAATGGATGACCGAGGCCGAGCCGGCGCGCCTGCCCAGGCCGCCATCCCTCACCGACTCGCTGATCGCGGTCGGCGTGCTGATCGCGCTGGTGTCGGCGAGCTTCCTTCTGTTCGGCGAGAATGCCGCCTACGGTCCGAGTCAGGTCGCGCTCACGCTCGCGGCAACGCTCGCGGGCGGTCTCGCCTGGAAGAACGGCTACGGCTGGGACGACATCCGCCAGGCGGTGGTCGACGGCATCGCATCAGCCCTGCCGGCGATCTTCATCCTGTTCGCCGTCGGGGCGCTGATCGGCACCTGGGCGATGAGCGGGACGCTGGTCGCGATGGTGTACTACGCGCTGGGCATGCTGAGCCCCAGCTATTTCTACCTCTCCGCCTGCGTCGTATGCGCGCTGGTGGCGTGCAGCATCGGCAGTTCGTGGACCGTTGTCGCCACGGTCGGCCTGGGGCTGATGGGCGTCGCCGCCGAGATGCACCTATCGCCCGCCGTGACGGCCGGCGCCGTCATCTCGGGCGCCTACTTCGGCGACCGGATGTCACCGCTCTCCGACACCGTGAACCTCGCCGTCGCCGCTGCGGGCTCAGAGCTCTACGCCCACATCCGCGCTTCGCTGGTGACCTCGATACCCGCGCTTCTCGTTGCCTGCCTGGGTTTCTGGCTGCTCGGCAGCCCGGCTGAATTCGATACTTCATCGAACCAGACGGCGCTCGCCGCCCGGTACGACGTCACCGCATGGGCGTTTCTGCCACTTGTTCTGGTGGTGGCGCTGTCGGTGCTCCGGGTGCCGCCGTTTCTCGCCATTCTCGGCGGCGCACTGGCGGGTGGTGTAGCGGCCGTCCTGCTGCAGCCGGATTACGTGCTGCAGCATGCGGCCAGACCCGATCTGCCGGACTGGATCGGCCTCATCAAGGGCGTCTGGGAG
>DASUGG010000029.1:0-2318 GCA_036274135.1 Geminicoccaceae bacterium | reverse complement strand
AGGCCGCCTACATCTATCTGCGCGACGAGTATCCTGGGGTGCGCGAGGTTCTTCTACGCGAGATCCCCAAGGTCGAGGCCGCGGGGTTGGCGCCGCCGGGCTTCATCCATCTTCGCCGCGGTGCGGGCGCCTATATCTGCGGCGAGGAGTCATCGATGCTCGAGAGCATCGAGGGCAAACGCGGCCTGCCGCGGCACCGGCCGCCCTATGCCGCCCAGGTCGGCCTGTTTGGCCGGCCCACCCTGATCAATAATGTCGAGACGCTGTTCTGGATCCGCGACATCGTCGAGAAGGGGGCGGAATGGTTCGGGGGCCAGGGCCGGCGCGGCAGCAAGGGCCTGCGCAGCTACTCGGTCTCGGGCAGGGTCAAGGAGCCGGGCGTCAAGCTCGCGCCGGCCGGCACCACGGCGCGCGAGCTGATCGAGGAGTTCTCCGGCGGCATGGCCGAAGGCCATCGCTTCGCCGCCTACCTGCCCGGCGGCGCCTCGGGCGGCATCCTGCCCGCCTCGATGGCCGACATTCCGCTCGATTTCGGCAAGCTCGAGCAGCACGGCTGCTTCGTCGGCTCGCATGCGGTGGTGATCCTGTCCGACCGCGACGATCCGAGGGCCGCCGCACTCAACCTTTTGCGCTTCTTCGAGGACGAGAGCTGCGGCCAGTGCACGCCCTGTCGGGTCGGCTGCGAGAAGGCGGTCAAGCTGATGCAGCGGGACCGCTGGGACGAGGAACTCCTCGAGGAGCTCTGCCGGGCGATGTCCGACGCCTCGATCTGCGGCCTCGGCCAGGCGGCGCCCAATCCGCTGCGCTCGGTGCTCAGATTTTTCCGGGACGAGGCTCGGGCCTGACGGCCCCGCGGCGGTGCGCGGGCCAGAAGTCGCCTAGCACAAGGCCTCACACGGCGCCGTCGACCACGACGTCGAGCAGGACGGGCTCGGAGGCCGCGAGCGCTTCGCTGAACAGCGCATCGAAGTCGGCGCCGTGCTCGACCCGGTGCGCGCGCACGCCGAAGGAGCGCGCGAGGCCGGCGACGTCGATCGGCGCATCGCGGAAATCCATGCCGATGAACCGGTCGTCGTCGTGGAACGCCTTGAGGCGCTGCTTGAGGATGCGGTAGCCGCCGTTGTTGCAGATCACGAAGACGACCGGCAGCTTCTGGTGCGCCGCGCTCCAGAGCGCCTGGATGCTGTACATGGCGCTGCCGTCGCCGAGCACGGCGACCACCCGGCGCCCGGGCTGCGCGAGCTGCACGCCGACTGCCGCGGCGATGCCCCAGCCGATGCCGCCGCTGATGTTGCCGAAATAGCGGTAGCGGTCGCGCACCGGCAGCCACGCGTTCAGGCTCGCGGCGCTGGTCAGCCCCTCGTCGACGACGATGGCATCCTCCGGCAGCTTCTCGCAGAGCCGCAGCATCAGCCATTCGGGATCGATCGGCAGCGCGCCCTCCTTGGCAGCCGCGGCAGGCCGCCGCGCCTCGCGCTGCGCCGACCAGTTGCGCCGGGCGAACGCCCGTATGGCGGTCTCGGCGCGCTCGCGCCGCGCGGCGCCGCCAAGCTCGGCGATCAGGGGCACGAGCTCCGTCAGGGTCTCCTTGACGTCTGCCCGCACGGCGAGCGCCGCCGCATAGTTCTTGCCCATCTCCCAGTCGCGCAGGCCGAGCTGGATCACCTCCATCTGCGGCGGCAGCGGCTCGA
Source organism: Geminicoccaceae bacterium (assembly GCA_036274135.1). Taxonomy (GTDB): domain Bacteria; phylum Pseudomonadota; class Alphaproteobacteria; order Geminicoccales; family Geminicoccaceae; genus DASUGG01. The sequence continues at coordinate 627 of DASUGG010000029.1, read as the reverse complement.
CCTCGCTGTGCACCGACATCTGCAGCACGTCGGCGCCGAGGCACACCAGCGTGTCGTAAGGCGCCAGCAGCTCGCGGACGCGCCGCTGGTCGCGCGACAGCCGGCCGAGAAACAGGGGATGCTCGGACGGGAAATGCGCGCCGCTCTCGACGGTCTGCTGGTAGACCGGGGCGCCGAGCGCGTCGGCCAGCCGCGCCGCCTCGGCGAAGGCGTCGCTCGTCACGATCTCGTGGCCGGCGAGCAGCACCGGCCTTTGCGCCGCCAGCAACCGGTCGGCGAGGCTGCGCAGCGCCGCGGCCGAGGGGCGGGCTGCGGCGTCGACGCGCGTCGGGGCGCCGAGCTCGATCGGGCCGAAGTCGTTCAGGATATCGCCCGGCAGCGAGATGAACACCGGCCCGGTCGGCGGCGTCAGCGCGACCTTGGCGGCGCGGCGCACGATGCGCGGCAGGTCGGCGATCCGCGTCACCTCGGCCGCCCACTTTACCACGGGCGCCGCGATCGGCACGAGCGGCGCGTAGAGCAGCGGCTCCTTCAGCCCATGCCCCTGCTCCTGCTGGCCGGCGGTGACGATGATCGGCGTGCCGGAGACATGCGCCGTGTACAGCGCGCCGATCGCGTTGCCGAGCC
>DASUGG010000028.1:0-11593 GCA_036274135.1 Geminicoccaceae bacterium | reverse complement strand
AGGGCGAGCAGCAGCGACAGGATGCCGACCGAGAGGGCGGCGATGCCGGCATAGTCGATCTTCTGGTCGGCCTGGTCCGGCTGGTCCTTGCCGACGACCCGGAAGGTCACCAGCATCGCGAAAGCGGCGATCGGCAAGTTGAGGAAGAAGATCCAGCGCCAGCCGATCGTGTCGGTCAGCACGCCGCCGATGAGCGGCCCGACCGCATTGCCGAAGCCGGCCGCGCCGAGGATGATGCCGCCGGCGAGCCCGGCCCGCGGCGCCGGCAGCAGCGCATAGGTCATGCCGAGGATCGCCGGCCACATCAGCGCGCCGCCGACGCCCATCGCGCCGCGTGCCGCGAGCAGCATCCAGGTGTCGATCGCGAAGCCGCCGAGCGCCGAGAACGCCGCGAAGATCGTGCTGCCGACGAAGAACACACGGCGCCGGCCGAACATGTCGGCGAGCCGGCCGCCGGTCACGATCAGGACGCCGAACACCAGCGCGTAGCCGGTGATGATCCATTGCACCGTGGTGACGTCGGCGTCGAACTGCCGCTCGATCGCCGGCAGGGCCACCGACAGCGCCGTGAAGTCGTTGGCGATCACCAGCACGGCCAGCGCCATGGCGCCGAGCCCCATGATCTGCGCCGCGCTCAGCGGCTCCGCCGACACCCGCTGCTCAGCCGTCGCCACGATCCACCTCCCGCGCCCGCCCCAGCACCCCCGCTAACCAGAGGTCGGCAATCTGCCACAATGCGCCGCGGCGGCAAGGCGGAATAGGCCGCCGGACCCGCCTGCACGGTCGTCCGCGCGCGCCTACTCCAGCGAGACCCAGAGCTGGCCGTCGGCGATGCGGCACGGGAACACCTCGAGCGGCGCCAGGTTCTTCGAGATGTCGCCGAGAAACTCGAAGCCCAGCGCGGTGCCGTCCGCGTTGAGCAACGGACACCAGTCGCGGATCTCGCCGGTCTGCAGGTCGTAGCAGCTGCCGTGCCAGCGGCAGACGATGCCGAGGTCCTCGGTCACCATGCTCTGCCGCGGCGGCTGCAACGCGCGATGCTCCGCGGGCGGCGGCCTGGGATCGAAGAACGGCAGCCGCACATGCGGGCAGGCATTGTTGAAGGCGACGTAGCCGTTCTGCCCGCGATGGACCACGACGTCGCATCGCTCGAGGCGGAGAATCCGTCGCTCGCCAACCGCCAGTTCGTCCTCGCAGAACGCGTGCAGCCAGGTGCGCCCCGCATGACGCTCGCTGCCGCGCATCTCGCAGGCGTTCAGCGCCGCCTCGACTTCCGGCCGGATGCGATCGATCTCGTACAGCGTGATCCGCTCCCGGGTGCCGCGCAGGCGGGTGCGCAGGAAGTCGAGCGTGTGCACCTGGTCCGCGACCAGCCGGTGGAGCGCCTCGGAGATCAGGAGGCGCGTGCCCGCTTCCTTGTTCGCCTCCTCGACCCGGCTGGCGATGTTCACGACCTCGCCGATCGCGGTCAGCCGCTCGTGGCCGAGCGTGCCGACCGAGCCGAGCAGCGCCTCGCCGTGATGCAGGCCGATCCGGATCTCGAAGTCGAGGCCGTACATCGCTTTCATGTACGGCTTCATCCGGTCGATCGCGGCGAGTGTCTGCAGCGCCGCGTTGACCGCGCGGATCGGGGCGTCCTCCTGGCCGTCGACCCCGAACAGCGCCATCATGCCGTCGCCCAGGAACTTGTCGATGTAGCCGCCGTTGCGCTCGATGAGCTCGCCCGCCTGCACGAAGTAGCGGTTCAGAAGATGCATCACGTCGTAGGGCGGCAGGGTCTCGGCGATCGTCGTGAAGCCGACGATGTCGCTGAAGAACACTGTGACGTCGCGCACCTCGCCAGCCCGGTTGGCGACCGAGCGGTCGAGTTGGCTGCTCAGCAGCAGGTCGGTTTCGTCGAGCACCAGGCGGCGCACCCGCAGGTCGCCGCAGGGGCGCAACTGGCAGGCGAGGCGGACCTCGTCGCCCAGCCCCAGACGCCCGGCCAGGGCCCGCTCGGCCTCGGTGCGCGAGGAGCAGCGCTCGAGACCCGCCAGCACCCATACGCGGCAGGTCGAGCATTTCGCCCGGCCGCCGCAGGCATGGGTCAGCGGCAGGTCGGCACGCAGCGCCGCGGCGAGCAGCGTCTCGCCTTCATGCGCGTCGAACTCCACGCCGTCCGGTAACGAGACGATTCTGGCCATCGGATCGCAGCACGCCGCCCGAAGTTCTCGTGTCGGAGCCCGCTTGACCGGGCCCGTGCCACCTTACGTGCGCGCTCGAAGCCTTGTCCACTTCCCGCGCGGGGTGGGCGGCGGCCGAGTTCCCTCCTGGCGCGGCAGCGTCGTACGCTCCGGTGGTGGCATCGGAGGGAGTGCCTTGTGCCTGCCGTCCTCGCGCGCCGGATCGAGGCGATAACGGATGAGGTTGCCCGGCTCGATGACAGCGCCGCGCGCGTCGTCCAGTGGCGGCCTCGCGGCGCGATCCTGCAATAGTGGAATATATTCCTCGGTGTGTGTTATAAGGCCGCCGAGCCTTCTGGAAGCCCGGCGCGGCGACAGCGACGCAGGCCGACAAAGCAACTGCGAAACGAACCCGACAACAGGTGGATTTTCAATAAGTTGACTTTTTCGTGATGGCGCGAAACGGTAGATCATTGGCCTTGTAACGATCGGCGTGGCCGCGGCCGGCCAGATGGCGCGAGACGACGGATCTCCGGCTGGCGGACCGGCCTCAGCGGCTGCCCTCGCGGCCGACCTGCTCGGCGATCACCGGCCAGTAGCGGTCGCCGTCGCCGGCCGCGATCGCCTCCAGGAACCGCGTGCGCGCGAGGCGGGCGCCGGGCGCCTCGATGCCGGCCCGGGCGGCGAGCGCCAGCGCATATTCCAGGTCCTTCAGCGCATAGCGGGCCGAGAACGCACGCTGCGGATAGGCGCTGGGCAGCATCGCGGCGCGGCCGTGATGGCGCAGGCAGAAACTGTCGGCCGAGCCGTTGGCGAGCGCCTCGAGCAGCACGGCGGGCTCGATGCCGCTCTGCCGGCCGATCGCCAGCGCCTCGGCGACCGCCCCGCCGATCTCGAACAGCACCATGTTGTTGAGAAGCTTGGCCACCTGCCCCGTGCCGATGCCGCCGCAGTGCAGGATGTCGCTGGCGAAGCAGCGTAACAGCGGCTCGATGCGGGCGAAGGTTTCCCGATCGGCGCCGACCATCACCGAAAGCTCGCCGCGCTCGGCGGCGAGGCGGGTGCGCGCGACCGGCGCGTCGGCGTAGGCGACGCCCCGCGCCGCGAACCTGGCCGCAAGCTCGCGCGTGAGGTCGACCGGTGCGGTCGAGAGGTCCACCACCACGGCACCTTGCCGCATGGCGCCGAGCAGTCCGGCGCCGACCGCGGCCAGCTCTGGCCCGCCAGGCAGCGACAGAAGCACCACGGTGGCTTCGCCGCCGACGTCCTCGACCGAGCCGCCGGCGCGCAGCCCGGCCTCGCTCAGGCGCGCGAGCGGTTCCGGCCGCAGGTCGAAGCCCGCTACCGGGCAGCCGGACTTTCGCAGGAGATGGGCGCAGATCGGCTCGCCCATGACGCCGAGCCCGATGCAGCCGATGGTCTCGGAGCGCAAGGAGGCTCCCCCGTTGCAGGAGCGTGCCCGTCGCGCCGGCGGCGCTCGCGACCGGCCGCTCAGTGGCCGGCGATGTAGGCGTCGCGCAGCACCGCCGCTTCCAGCTCGAGCTCGTCGAGCCGGTGCTTCACCGCGTCGCCGATGCTGATCAGGCCCGCGAGCCTGCCGCCCTCCAGCACCGGCAGGTGCCGCACGCGATGCCGCGTCATCAGGCCGAGGATCCGCGTCAGGCTGTCGTCGGCGCGGCAGGTGACGACGTTGCGGGCCATCACCTCGGCGACCTGGATCTCGGCCGCCTCGCCGCGATGCGCGGCGAACGCGTGCACCACGTCGCGCTCGGAGATCATGCCGGCGAGCCGGTCGCCCTCCAGCACGACCAGCGCGCCGATGTTCTCCAGGCGCAGCCGCTGCGCGACCGTGGCCAGCGTCGCGCTCGGATGGATCGTCGCGACCTCGCGGCCCTTGGCGGCCATCACTGCTTCGACCTTCATGGGCGCCTCCTTCTCGTGACGGAGCCCTCCTCGCTGAATGTAGCACGCAGACGGGGCGAAGCGACGGTTGGCGCACCGGACGGCAGGCGCTACAAGCGACAGGGTATAGGCGCTGCAAGCAACGAGCCGCGGGAGGCTGGCCATGGAAGCCCTGTCGATCACGCCCAATCTCGAGCTGCCGGCGGCCGATCTCGAGCGGTTCTATAGCGACATGGTGCGGATCCGCCGCTTCGAGGAGCGGGTCACCGAGCTGTTCAAGGCCGGCGCGGTCAAGGGCACGGCGCACAGCTATGCCGGCGAGGAGGCGATCGCCGTCGGCACCTGCGCCCATCTGCGCCAGGACGACTACATCGCCAGCTACCATCGCGGCCACGGCCACTGCATCGCCAAGGGCGCCCGCACCGACCGCATGATGGCCGAGCTGATGGGCCGCTCGACCGGCTATTGCGGCGGCCTCGGCGGCTCGATGCACGTCGCCGACCTCGAGCGCAACATCCTCGGCGCGAACGGCATCGTGGGCGCCGCGATGCCGCTGTCGGTCGGCGCCGCGCTCGCGATCAGGATCCGGGGCGGCGATCAGGTGGTCGTGGCGTTCTTCGGCGACGGCGCCAACAATCAGGGTATCTTCCACGAATCCCTCAATCTCGCCACGGTCTGGAAGCTGCCCGTGCTGTTCGTGTGCGAGAACAACCACTACGCGCTCAGCACGTCCTATCGCCAGACCACCTCGGTCGACAACGTCGCGCAACGCGCGCTCGCCTACGGCATCCCCGGGCACACGGTCGACGGCAACGACGTGATCGCGGTGCATGCCGCTATCGGCGAGGCGGTCGCCCGCGCGCGCAGAGGCGAAGGCCCGAGCCTGGTCGAGTGCATGACCTGGCGCTGGGGCCAGCACAGCATGCGCGCCAACCTGCGCGACCCGCGCTCCGAGGAGGACATGAGCGCCTGGATGGCGCGCTGCCCGATTGCGCGCCTGCACGACATGCTGGTCGAGCGCGAGATCCTGAGGCCGGCCCAGCTCGATGCGATCGACGCCGCGGCCGCGACCGAGCTCGACCAGGCGGTCGCGTTCGCGGAAGGCAGCCCCGAGCCCGAGGAGGGCGTGCTCAAGGCGGCGGTCTACGCGCCGCACGCCGCGCACGAGGAGCCGGCCGAGCGCGGCGCGCGCGAGCTGACCTTCGCCGAGGCGCTGAACGAGGCGATGGCGCAGGAGATGGAGCGCGACCCGCGTGTCTTCCTGATGGGCGAGGACGTCGCCGACACCGGCGGCATCTTCCAGGTCAGCAAGGGGCTTTTGGACCGCTTCGGGCGCGAGCGGGTGCGCGACACGCCGATCTCGGAGGCCACCTTCTGCGGCGCCGGCGTCGGGGCCGCGATCGCCGGCATGCGGCCGATCGTCGAGGTCCAGATCTTCGACTTCGTGACCCTGATGATGGACATGATCGTCAACCAGGCCGCCAAGTTCCGCTACATGCTGGGCGGTGCGCCGACCGTGCCGCTGGTGATCCGCGGGCCGCAGGGCGGCGGCATCCGCCTCGCGGCGCAGCATTCGCAGAGCCTGGAGGCCTGGTTCGCGCATGTGCCGGGCCTCGTGGTGGTGGCGCCTTCCTCGCCGTTCGACGCCAAGGGGCTGCTCACCGCCGCGATCCGCGACGACAACCCGGTGATCTTCCTCGAGCACAAGCTGCTCTATCTCGGCCAGGCCGAGCCGGTGCCCGAGCAGGCTTATGCGATCCCGCTCGGCAAGGCGGCGATCCGGCGGCCGGGCAAGGACGTCACCGTGGTCGCGACCCAGGCCATGGTGCAGCAGGCGCTGCTCGCCGCGACCCGGCTCGACGGCGAAGGGATCAGCGTCGAGGTGATCGATCCGCGCACGCTGCGGCCGCTCGACCTCGATACGATCGTGGACTCGGTGAAGCGCACCAACCGCCTGGTGGTGGTGCACGAGGGCTGGAAGTTCGGCGGCTTCGGCGGCGAGATCGCCGCGGCGGTGAGCGAGGCGGCGTTCGACTGGCTGGATGCGCCGGTCGCGCGGGTCGGCGCGCTGGATGTGCCGATGCCGTTCAACGACCGCCTCGAGCGCGCCGTGATCCCGAGCGCCGATCGGATCGTCGTGGCGATCAGGGGCCTGTTCGGCTGAGCCGATGACGGCGCTGGTGACCGGCGGCGCCCGCGGGCTCGGCGCCGCGGTGTGCCGGCAACTCGCGGCGCGCCGCGAGGTTGTGGCGGTCGCCGACCTCGATTCCGCCGGTGCCGAGGCGATCGCCGGGGCCTGCGGCGAGCGCGCCTTCGCCGTCGCGGTCGATCTCGCGAGCGCCGACGGGCCGGCACGGATAGTCGAGGAGACGGTGCGGCGCGCCGGCCGGCTGGACGTGCTCGTGAACTGCGCCGCCGTGGCGCCCGCCGAGGCGTTCCTGGACATGACGGCCGCGGCCTGGGAGCGGGCGCTGCTCGTGAACGTCCGGGCGATCGCGCTGGCGATGGCGGCGGCGGGCCGGGTGATGGCGGAGCAGGGCAGGGGCCGGATCATCAACGTCACGTCGGCCGCCGCGCGCATGGCGGTGCCCAACTATGCCGCTTATGCCGCGACCAAGGCCGCGGTCGATTCGCTCACCCGCTCGGCCGCGGTGGCGCTTGCCGGCAAAGGCATCCGGGTCAACAGCATCTCGCCCGGCATGATGGACACGCCCCTGCAGCAGGAGACGGAAGCCATCTTCTGCGCCTTGGAGGGGCGCACCGACCTTGAGGCCTACAAGGCCGAGCGCACGGCGCGCATCCCGCTCGAGCGGCGCAGCGATCCCGAGGAGATGGCGCAGGCCGTGGTCTGGCTCGCCCTGGATGCCCCCGACTACATGACCGCGGAGCGCCTGAACGTGTCCGGCGGGCTGGACAAGGACTGAAGGAGAGGCTGATGGACCCGTTCGTCGATTCCGCCGGCATCGCGGCGGATGGCGAGGCGATCGCGCAGCGCCTGCGCGAGGACGGCTATCTGTGCGTCAAGGGCCTGCTGCCGCGCGAGGACGTGCTGCGCGTCCGCGAGAAATTCGTGGAGGCCGCCGCTGGTGCCGGCTGGCTGAAGCCGGACACCGCCAAGGGCGAGGCGATCGCCGAGCCGGCCAAGGCCTGCGTCGATCCCGAGGCGCCGTTCGTCGCCGTGCTGAAGCGGTTCTATCGCGGCGAAGCGGGCCACGCCCTGAAGCTTCATCCCAACGTGATCGGCCTGTTCGAGCGCCTGTTCGGCGAGCCCGTGCTGGCGCATCCCTTGCTGATCCCGCGCTGCATCTTTCCGCAGCGGCCGGAGTTCACGACGCCCTCGCACCAGGATTTCCCGCATATTCAGGGCACGACGGAGACCATGAGCCTGTGGCTGCCGCTCGGCGATTGTCCTGCCGAGATGGGCGGGCTCGCGATCGCGCGCGGCTCGCACCAGGACGGCGTGCGCGACTTCACCGTCAGCAACGGCGCCGGTGCCATGGAGGTGATCGATCCGCTCGAGGGCAGCTGGGTCGCGGGACCGCTCGAGGCGGGCGACGTGCTGATCTTCCACAGCCTCACCGTCCACAAGGGGCTGCCGAACCTCACCGACCGGCTGCGCATCTCGCTCGACAACCGCTATCAGCGGGCGTCGGAGCCGATCTGCGAGCGTTGCCTCGTGCCCTATGCCGGCTGCGGCACGTGGGACGAGATCTATGCCAGCTGGCAGTCGAAGGATCTGCCGTATTACTGGCGCAGGCAGGTCCCGCGCATCACCGATTTCGACATGCAGTACTACGAGAAGCGCGATCGCATCGCGTTCGATCTCGCCGAGCGGGGCGACCGCACGGCGCGCGCGACCCTGCTGCGTATTGTGCAGCGCGATCCGAGCCCGCAGAAGCGCGTGCGGGCGAGCGCCCTGCTGGCGAAGCTTGACCCGCAGGCGGCGCAGCCGGCACTGCCCTGACGCCACCGGCTCAGAAGCGGCGGCGCCAGTCGTCGCTCCACATCGGCAGGAAGGCTTTCGGGTCGAAAGGATGCGCCTCTGCCGCCTCCACCCGGAAGGCGCCGACGCCGAGGCCCGGCCGGTCGCCGATCTGGTAGTGGCCCGAGACCGGCCGCGGCGCGTGCTCGACGAGATCGAAGCGCCAGGGCTCGCCGTACTCGCAGAAGGATTCCTGCATGAACACGTTGGTGGTGCAGGCGTCCAGCTGCAGCGCCGCGGCGGTGGCCACGGGGCCGAACGGGTTGTGGAACGAGACCGGCGTATAGCTCGCGTCGGCGATGGCGGCGATCTTTTTCGCCTCCAGCATACCGCCGACATGGATGACGTCCGGCTGCAGCACGCCGACCTCGCAGTCCTTGAGCAGCGCCTGCAGATGGTGCTTGGTGTAGCAGCGCTCGCCGGTCGCAAGGCGCGTCCCAATGCTGCGGCCGATCTTGGCGAGCGCCGCGACGTTCTCCGGATCGCACGGCTCCTCGAACCAGTAGAGCCGGCAGGGCTCGAGCGCGCGGGCGGTCGCGATCGCGGAGGCAGGGCTGAAGCGGCCGTGGCAGTCGATCATGATCTCGATGTCGGGCCCGACCGCCTCGCGTACCGCCTCGACCAGGCTCACGGCGGCGCGGATCGCCGGCCAGGCGGGGTCGCGGCCGGCGCTGCCGAACGGGTCGAGCTTGAGGCCGGGATAGCCCTTGCGCCTGACCTCGGCGGCGGCCGCCGCGATCTCGGCGACGCCGGCGCCGGCGCCGTACCAGGCGTTCGCGTAGGCCGGCATGACGTCGCGCACGCGGCCGCCGAGCAGCTGGTGCACCGGCTGGTCCAGCGCCTTGCCCAAAATGTCCCACAGCCCCATCTCGATCGCGCCGATCGCGCTGTTCAGGATGGGGCCACCGCGGGCGAACTCGTTGCGGAACATGTCGCGCCACAGCCGCTCGACCTCGAAGGCGGAGCTGCCGACGACGTAGCGCTCGGCGAGCTGGGCGATCGCCGCCTCGACGGCCTTGGGCTGCCATTCGCAGGTGCCCTCGCCGATGCCGGCGATGCCGTCGTCGGTGATCACCTGCGCGAACACCCAGTTGCACCAGCGCGTGCCGACCACATGGGTGTCGACGCGCGTGACCCGGCAATCCCTGCGTGCGCCCATGGCGGTCCCCTGCCCCGATCGGATGAAGGTAGGTCGGCCTCGCGACCGGCAGCAAGCGCCTAATACAGGTGACAGCTCACCAGGCGCGGCCTGGCGGCGCTGCCGAGATTGCGCTCCGCCGGCGCCTCGGTGCGGCAGCGATCCATCGCCTGCGGGCAGCGCGGATGGAACGGGCAGCCGGCCGGCGGGTGCTCCGGGCTCGGCACGTCGCCCGCCAGCACGATGCGCCCGCGCCGGCGCTCCGGGTCGGGCTGCGGGATCGCCGACAGCAGCGCCTGGGTGTAGGGATGCGCCGGCTCCTCGTAGATCGTCGCGGCATCGCCGACCTCGACCAGCCGGCCGAGATACATCACCGCGACCCGCTCGCTGATGTAGCGGATCACGGCGAGGTCGTGCGAGATGAACAGCATCGACAGCGCCAGGCGGTCGCGCAGCTCGACCAGGAGGTTGAGGATCTGCGACTGGATCGAGACGTCCAGGGCCGAGACCGGCTCGTCGGCGATCACCAGCTTGGGACCGGCGGCGATGGCCCGGGCGATGCCGATGCGCTGGCGCTGGCCGCCGGAGAACTCGTGCGGATAGCGCGAGGCGGCCTCGGCGCCGAGCCCGACGAGCTCGAGCAGCTTGGCCACCCGGCGCGCCCGCTCGGCGCGGCTGCCGAAACGGTGGATGATCAGGGGCTCGGCGATGCTCGCGCCGATCCGCACCCGCGGGTCGAGCGAGGCGTAAGGGTCCTGAAAGACGATCTGCATGTCCCGCCGGCGCTGCCGCAAGGCGCGGGGCGGCAGGCGCAGCAGGTCCTCGCCGTCGAACAGGAGCTGGCCGCTGGTCGGCTCGATCAGGCGCAGCACGGTGCGGGCCAGGGTGGACTTGCCACAGCCCGACTCGCCGACGATGCCGATCGTCTCGCCGCGCAGCTGCCGGAAGCTCACGCCGTTGACCGCGTGTACGCGCCCGCCCTTGACGGGAAAATGCTTCACCAAGTCCTGGACCTGGAGGATCGGCCCGGGCCGGCTGCTCATCGCGGCGAGCGCAGGCGCCGCGGGCTCACGGCACGGGATTCCAGCAGGCGAAGCCGTGCCCGTCCTGCCACGCGAGCGGCGGGAAGGAGTCGCGGCAGCGCGGTTGCAGGCGCGGGCAGCGGCCGGCGAACGGGCAGCCAGGCGGCCGCTCGAGCGGGCTCGGCACGGTGCCCGGGATGGTGGCGAGCTTGCCCGTCTTACCGGCAAGCCGCGGCATCGAGCCAAGCAGCCCCTGGGTATAGGGATGGCGCGGCTTGTCGAAGAGGCCGCGCACGTCCGCCCACTCGGCGAGCTTGCCGGCGTACATCACGATCACCTCGTCGGCGTATTCGGCGACCACGCCGAGATCGTGGGTGATCAGCAGGATCGCCATGCCGAGCTCGTCGCGCAGGCGCAGCAGGAGCTCGAGGATCTGCGCCTGGATGGTCACGTCCAGCGCCGTGGTGGGCTCGTCGGCGATCAGCAGCTTGGGGTGACAGGCGAGCGCCATCGCGATCATCACCCGCTGGCGCAGGCCGCCCGACAGCTCGTGCGGATACTGCTCGAACCGCCGCTCCGGCGCGCCGATCCCGACCATGCGCAAGAGCTCTAGCACCCGTGCACGGATCGCGGCGCCAGCCATGTTGCGGTGCAGGCGCAGGGTCTCGCCGACCTGAAAGCCGACCGGAAAGGTCGGGTTGAGGCTGGTCATCGGCTCCTGAAAAATCATGCCGATGCGGTTGCCGCGCACGTCGCGCATCGCGCGCTCGTCCAGCGCCAGCAGGTTCTCCCCGTCGAGCGCGATCCGCCTTGCCTCGACCGCGGCCGGCGGGCTCGGCAGCAGCCGCATGACGGCGCGCGCCGTGACGCTCTTGCCGCAGCCGGACTCGCCGACCAGGCCGACGATCCGGCCGGCATCGACGGTGAACGACAGCTGCTCGACCACTCGCGCCAGGCCGCGCTCGGTATGGAAGGCGACCGACAGGTCCTCGATCTCGAGCAGCGGCATCGTCGCTTGCGACCAGGGGGGCGGGGCCTGATCGCTCAGTCCAGCACCACGCGCGGGAAGTAGAACGAGACCACCCAGTTCGGCTGGTCGACGATCTCGGAGATGCGCAGATCGGCGCAGACGCTCGCCAGCATGTAGGCCTCGACCGGCGCCATGCCGTGGCGCGCGGCGAGCAGATCAACCATGCCGCTCGCCGCGTCGCGCGCGGCCTGGAAGAGGTCGGGGCCGATACCGGTTGTGACCTCGTAGCCCTTGGCATCGAGATGGCGGACGACCGGTCCCGGCGTCGTGAAGCGCGGCAGGCGCAGGCCCGCGTCCTTCACCAGATCGAAGGTCAGCGCCACGGTCATCGGGCTCTCGATGGCCGTGCCGCAGACC
>DASUGG010000027.1:0-4100 GCA_036274135.1 Geminicoccaceae bacterium | reverse complement strand
GCCGCGACGTAGACCCCCTCGGCGCCGGTCTTGACCAGCACGTCGGGCAGCGCCGCCATGATCAGGCTGCAGGGTCGTGCCGCGCCGGCGACCAGCTCCGGGTGTCGGGACATTGCGCCGCGGAGCCTGGCGCAGGCGGCGGCGCGCGCCGGCGGGAGATCGGCGTCGGGATCGGCGAATCTCGCCATCGCCGCGGCCAGGGCGGCGAGCGGCAGGGGATGGGTCGGCACGCCGCAGCCATCGATCCCCGGCGGCGCCAGCTCGGCGCCGGACATCGCGGCCAGCACCGCGCCGATCCGCTGCTGCACCGGGTGATCCGGCCGCACATAGCCGGCGGTCGGCGCGCCGAGATGGAGCGCCAGCGTGAGCATCCCGGCATGCTTGCCCGAGCAGTTGTTGTGCAGGGCGGAGAACGGTCGGTGATGCGCCGCCAGATCGCGCGCCGCCGGCTCGTACATGGGCGGGTGGGCGCCGCATTCGAGGGCCGAGGCATCGAGACCGAGGCGCTCGAGCCAGGCCGCGACGATCTCGGTGTGCATCGGCTCGCCGCCGTGCGAGGCGCAGGCCAGCGCGAGCTCGCGCTCGGTCACCGCGAACCGTTCCGCGGCGCCGCTCTCGACCATCGCCAGGGCCTGCAGCGGCTTGATCGCGGAGCGCGGAAAGACCGGCCGCCGGACATCGCCCTCGTAGTGCAGCAGCGCGCCGCCGGCATCCGCGACCGCATAGGCGACGCGATGCAGGCTCTCGACCTCGTCGTCGCGCCGGACCAGCACCGCCACCGGGTCGGTTTCCGGCCCGTGCCGATCGGCGGCGCTCATGACGCGCGGCGCAGCGTGCGCGACGCCATAGCGGCCCGCACGGTGTAGCCCGAGATGCCGACGGTACGGTGCTGCTGGCCGAGGAGGTAGAGGGTCTCGGTCGTCTCCTCGCTCAGACAGACGATGCGGCGCGGATAGGCCATGCAGGGGCGCTCCCCACGGGGTCGCGGCCGGCTCCCCGGCGCCGGCCAGGGCGCTTTCTTACGGGATCTTGCGAGGTCGCGGCAGTACGAATCTGCAACTCCGGGTCGCAACGTCGCCGCCGCGCAACGCTAACCGCCGGGAAACCCCGATCCGCTAGCCTGATCGCGGATCCGTCATCTGCAGGAGAGCCGGGATGACGCTCAGCCTGCATGCCGGCCACGACGTACGGGCCGCCGCGGCGCCGTCCCAGGGGCTCGTCGGATGCCGAGAGACGGGGTGCGCTGCTGCGCGCCCTGCTGGCGGGCGCCGTCGCGCTGCTGGTGCTGCTCCTGCCGGGCCAGCTCGCCGCATCGCGCGACCGCACGGGCTCCCCTCCCGAAGCCTGGGCCCTCGACGCGGGCGCCGTCCGCGGTGCGGGGGACGAGCGGAGCAAGAGCGATCGCCTCGACGTCATCCGGCCGGTCGGCAATCGGCACGGCGTCGGCTGAGCCATCGAGGCCGCCTCGGCGACCTCGAAATAAGGCGCCGCGGCGCCTGTTGGTGCCCGCAGGGAGCAGGATCGCCTCGCATTGCGGCGCCAGGGCGGTACGACAACTCTCCGATGTCCACGCCCCTCGGCCCACGCCTCCAGGTTCTACATTGTATTGCCAGCGACAATCGGTCGTCGCGACCAATGATCGTCCGCCCATTGTGCTTGACTTTTCAAAACAGCATGATTTCATCGTTTTTTGCGGCAATGCCCGCACTGAGAATTACCGAAACAAACAAAGAACAGCGTGAATCGAGTGACGATTCGCCCGAAGGGGAGGAAACCCATGCCGTCGAACGTGGTGGATCTGCGGCTTCCTGCGAGTCCACGCGAGGCCGCGATGGTCGCGCCGGAGGACCCGGCAAAGGCCGGCGTCCGGGTTCTGCGTCGCGGGCGGCAGCAGGGCGCCGACCGCTCCATGTCACTGCACGTCAGCAAGCTTCGCGGCATCAGCAACCAGGTGCGCAACCTGCTGAAGCGCCAGGGGGTCACCTACACGCACCAGCTGCTGGAGGCCGCCGGGCGGCCCGAACGCCGGCGCGCCCTCGCGGCGAAAAGCGGCATCGAAGAAGCGACGCTGCTGCGCCTGACCTGTCGCGCCGACCTGGCGCGGATCAAAGGCATCGGCGCGATCTTCGCCGACATGCTGGAGCTGATCGGCGTCGACCGGGTCTCCAGCCTGGCCGGGCAGGATCCGGTCGCATTGTACAAGTCCCTCCACGAGCTGAACGCTGCCGAGCGCTTCGCGCGGCGCGCGCCGACCCAGGACGAGGTCGCCGACTGGATCGCGCAGGCGCGCGCCCTGCCCCGTTTCGTCGATCCGGATTCCTAGCCGCCCCGACCATCGCATGGTTGGCAGGACCACGGTCCAGCCCATCGGGCCTGGCGGCATGGCGATGGCGATCTTACGGTGATCTCGCCTGCCTGCGGAGCTTCCGGCATGGCGAAAACACATTGCGACGCAAGGCCGGGCGGCTCGAAACGATGGCCGTGATCGCGCCCTGAGCTGGCGGCAGGGTGCCCGCCCCTCAAGCCGTGAACATCTCCTGCGGCGTCCCGACGCCGCGCAGCCGGTGGCGCCCGAGCGAGGTGAGCGGGCCGCCGAAGCTCGCGGCGAACGTGGACGAGATCAGCAACGGCTCGCGCAGGATCTTGGTCATGCCCTCGATCCGCGCCGCCTCGTTCACCGCCGTGCCGATCACGGTAAAGTCCAGCCGCTCGGACGAGCCGATATTGCCGTAGGTGAGGCAGCCGCGGTGCAGGCCGATGCCGTAACCGAGCGGCGGCTCGCCGCGCGCGCTGCGCTCGCGGTTGAGTTGCTCGAGCCCTGCCCGGGCCGCCACTGCCGCCGCCAGCGCCCGCGCGCAGGCCTCGCTGGCGGGGCTGTCGGGCTCCTCGATCGGGAAGATCGCCAGGACCGCATCGCCGATATATTTCAGCACCTCGCCGCCGTGCTCGACGATCGGCTCGACCATGGCGTCGAAGAACTGGTTGAGGACCTCGAGATAGACGGCGCGCGGCAGCGACTCGCTGAGCGCGGTCGAATCGCGCAGGTCGCAGAGCCAGATCGCGGCGTCGATGTCGCGGCCGTCGCCGCGCCGGATCAGGCCGTTCAGCACCTCGCTGCCGGTGCGCCGGCCGAGATAGGTGCCGAGCAGGGTCGCGGCCGTGTCCTGCAGCGCGAACACCTCGAACAGCCGGCTCAGCACCGGCAGGATCTCGTAAAGCAGCCCGAGTTGCGCGGTCGAGAACCCGCCGGCCGCGCGCGACACCAGCGTGATGATGTTGATCTGGCCGTCCGAGAAGCGCAGCGGCATCGCGACGTAGTCGGTGGCGCCGGCGGCGCGCAGCTCCTCGAGGACCGGGTAGTCGAGCCGCGGCGCCTGCCCCTCGAGCCGGCGCCGGACGCCGCCCTCGCCGCGCAGGATCGGCGCGAACGGGCTCTCCAGATAGGCCCGCGATTCCAGCATCGCGTGGCTCGGGTGCGCGGTCCTGACGCCGTCCAGATCGCTTTGCCAGGTGAGCCCGGTGGCGAACAGCTGGGGATGCAGGGTGCGGATCAACAGGCGCAGGCGCCAGAGGGGAAAGCCGGCGGCGACCAGACGAAGAGCCAGGCGCTCGATCAGCTGCTGCGGCGTCTTGGCCTGCCAGGCCTCGCGCGTCACCCACTCGCGCAGCGGGTTGACGGCCTCCGCCGTCGTCGCGGGCGGCGGCTCGCGCACGGGCTCGTCGTCCTCGAACCAGCCGTCGATCCGATCCCAGTAGAAGGCGATGTGGCCCTTGACGATGGCCGCCTCCTCATAGGGATCTTCATAGCTCCAGGCCACGTTCTCCACCCGCCGGCCGCCGACCTCGATCGTCCAGTAGCTGGCGTCGCCCTTGAACGGGCAGTGGGTGCGCAGCGGGCTCGGCCGCATGAGGTCCATCCGCACATCCTCGCGCGGCACGTAGGTGACCGGCCGGTAACCGGTCTCGTGCATCACCAGTACCCGGTCGCTGTCCGCCACCGTCTCGCCGTTGAGGACCGCGCGCACCCGCCTGCGGCCGGGCTCGATGATCAGTCGGTAGCCGCTGTGCGAGCGGACCTCCGGCGCCTCTGACGTCACGAC
>DASUGG010000026.1:0-7122 GCA_036274135.1 Geminicoccaceae bacterium | reverse complement strand
CTTCTCGCCGACCGCGGCGCCCGCGGCGGCGAGCTGCTCCGCGAGCTTGTCGTCGCTGCTGAACATTCCGGCCTGCTCATGGCCGAGCGCCACCACGATCGCGCCGGTCAGCGTCGCGAGATCGACCATCAGGCGCGGCTTGAACCGCTCCCTGGCGTAGTGCAGCACATCGGCGAGCAGCAGCCGGCCCTCGGCGTCGGTGTTCACCACCTCGATGGTCAGGCCCGACATCGCCGTGATCACGTCGCCCGGGCGCTGCGCCTGGCCGGACGGCATGTTCTCGGTGAGGCCGAGCACGCCGACCACGTTTGCCTTCGCCTTGCGGCCGGCAAGCGCCGCCATGGCGCCGTAGACCGCGCCGGCGCCGCCCATGTCCCATTTCATCTCCTCCATGCCGCCGGCGGGCTTGAGCGACAGGCCGCCGCTGTCAAAGCAGACGCCCTTGCCGATCAGCGCGACCGGCGGCTGGTCCGCGGCGCCGCCGTTCCAGCGCAGCACCGCGACCCGCGACTCGCGCTGGCTGCCCTGCCCGACCGCGAGCAGCGCGTTCATGCCGAGCTCGCGGATCGCCGCCGGCCCGAGCACGTCGACCGCCATGCCGAGCCGCTGGCCGAGCGCCTGGCAGGCCTCGGCAAACCGCTCGGGCGAGAGCACGTTGGCGGGCTCGGACACGAGATCGCGCGCCTCCCTGACGCCGGCCACGACCGCCGCCGCGGCGTTCCAGGCGGCCTCGGCCGCCGCAGGCTCGGCGAGATGGAAGGTCAGCTTCTCGACCTGGCCCTGCTCCTCCTCGTCGTTGTCCTTGCTGGTGCGGTACTTGTCGAAGCGATAGCTGCGCAGCCTGGCGCCGGTCGCCAGGCCGACCGCGAGCGCAGCCGGGTCGAACGGCAGCCCGTCGATCGCGTCGACCGCAACGCTCGCCTCGGCGACGCGAAGGGCCTTCAGCCTGACCGCGAGGCTGCCGCCCAGGACCTCGAGATCGAGCCTCTTCGCCTCGCCCGCGGCGCCGATGCCGAGCACCACGATGCGGCCGAGCCCGACGCCCGCGGGGCAGAGAAGCTCGAGCGCCTGACCGCGCTTGAGCTTGCCGCCGGCGAGTTCGATCGCGCGGCTCACCGCACCCCCCGTCCGCCGATCGAGGTCCGCCGCCGTGGCGCTGAGCGCCGAGTCTGTGGCCAGCACCACGGCGGTGCCCGTCTCGGGCAGCGCGGCGCCGGCAAGAGCGATCTTCATGCGCCGAATCTCCAATCCTGGCGCGGCGCTGCGGCCGCAATTCCCAGCGCCGTGGTGTCATTCCGACAGTAGCCTGATCGCGGCGGAATTGTATGATGCCCGCCCATGAGGCTCACCTTCCGCGATCCCTTCGGGCTCCGTGCGGCCTGGCAACCTGCTTCGGACCCGATCGATCCGGTCGGCAGCCGGGCGTCGTGGTTGCATAGCGGCATTCGTGCCGCATGGCTACTGCCCGTGCTGACGGTGGTGCTGCTGGCCGACGCGCCGGCGGGACAGGCGCTCGACATCGGCGAGGGGCCGGTGCTGATGTTCGCGAAGGAGGTCCGCCTCGAGCCCGACGACGTCATCGTCGCGGAAGGGGACGTCGAGATTCTCCGCGGCGAGCGCCGCCTGCTCGCCGATTCGGTGCGCTACAACCAGCGCACCGACCAGATCGAGGCGCTCGGCAACATCACGCTGGTCGAGCCGGGCGGCGAGGTGCTGTACGCCGACCGCATCCTGTTCAGCGGCGATCTGCGCAACGGCGTCGCCAGCCAGCTGCGCGGCCGCCTCCAGGACGACTCGCTGCTCGCTGCGGAGGGGGGGCGGCGGATCGACGGCACCCGCACCGAGATGGACCATGTGGTCTATTCGCCCTGCCCGCTCTGCGAGAATTCCGACGACCCGCCTCTCTGGCAGATCACGGCCGAGGAGGTGAGCCACGACCTCGAGACCCGCGACGTCACCTACAGGAACGCGTTCCTGGAGATGTTCGGGGTGCCGGTCGCCTACCTGCCCTACTTCTCCCATCCCGACCCGGCGGTCGAGCGGCGCACGGGATTTCTGCCGCCGATCTTCGGCAGCGACAGCAATCTCGGCTTCACGCTGGAGACGCCCTACTATTTCGACCTGGCGCCGAACTACGACCTGACCGTGTCGCCGATCTTTACCACGAACGAGAACGCGGTGCTGACGGCGAACTATCGCCACCTCCTGGAGAGCGGTCGCTTCAATCTCGGCGGCAGCATCACCTACGCGACCAAGGCCGGCACCCAGTCCGACCCCAATCCGAGCGGCCAGGCGTTCCGGGGCAACATCGAGGGCGAAGGCGACTTCTCGCTGCCCGACCATTGGGGCTGGGGTTACGACCTCGCCGTCGCGAGCGACGACACCTACCTCGACCGCTACGACTTCAGCGATGCCGACGTGCTGCAGAACCGCCTGTTCGCCGAGCGGATCTGGAGCCGCAACTACGCCGTGGTCGAGGGCTACGGCTTCCAGGGCCTGCGCGAGGAGGACGATCAGGGAATGATCCCGATCGCCCTGCCCCAGGCCCAGCTGGAGCTGACCAGCCAGCCGCTGCTGTGGGACTCCCGCGTCGGCCTGAACAGCAGCGCCCTGGTCCTGACCAGGACCGACGGCCTGGACACCCGCCGGCTGTCGACGGGGGTGTCGTGGGAGCTGCCCAAGCAGGGCCCGATCGGCGATCTGTACAAGCTGACCCTGAGCGCCCGCGGCGACTTCTACAACACCGACGGCGATCCCGAGACCTTCAGCAGCGAAGGCGGGAGCAACGACGAGGGCCGCTTCGTGCCGCGCGCCACGCTGGACTGGAGCTGGCCGCTGCTCGGCGAGGGGTTCGGGCTGAGCAGCATCGTCGAGCCGATCGTCAGCGGCACCTGGTCGACCACGGGCAACAACCCCTCGAGCATCCCCAACGAGGACAGCCAGGACGTCGAGTTCGACGACACCAACCTGTTCAAGCCGTCGCGCTTTCCGGGCATCGACCGGGTCGAGGGCGGCGGCAAGATCAGCTACGGCCTCCGCTACGGGCTGTTCGGCGACGACCGCGAGACCGTCAGCGCGCTGTTCGGCCAGCTCTACAAGTTTTCCGACGATCCGGACATCCCCGGCGAATCGGGCTTCGAGGGGCGCGGCTTCTCCGACTATGTCGGGCGGATCGAGGTGCGGCCCACCAGCTGGCTCGGCCTGCGCTATCGCTTTCGCCTCGATCAGGACAGCGCCAGCCTGTTGCGCAACGAGGTCGGGGCGAACGTCGCCATCCCTTGGCTGCGCCTGGATGCGCAGTATCTTTTCCTGAAGGACGATCCGGACGACCCCGACGTCGATGCGCGCGAGGAAGTGATCGCCGAGGCGGAGCTGCAGGCGACGTCGTGGCTTGCGCTCGAAGGCCAGCTGCGACGCAATCTGGAGGACGATCGCTGGGTCTCCTATCGCGTCGGGCTGAGCTATATTCATCCGTGCCTGGAGGTGTTCGTCGGCATGCAGCGCAAGTTTACCGACGACCGCGATGCCGATGCCGATACCAGCGTTGCGGTACGCCTCGAGTTCAAGAACCTTGGTGCGGTAGGTCTCGAGGAGGGTCTGTGAGGTTAGCGATGTTCCGCGCGGCGCGACGACGCCTTTGCCGCATGCTGGGCGTGGCGGCGGTCGCCTGCCTGACGCTCGCGCCGGGCGCCTTTGCGCAGCAGCGGATCGCGGCCGTGGTCAACGACGACGTGGTGAGCGTCCAGGACCTGAACGACCGGCTCGACCTCGTGATGTTCACGAGCGGCGTCAAGAACACGCCGCAGGCGCGTCAGGGGCTGGCGCCGCAGGTTCTGCGCAGTCTGGTCGAGGAGGCGCTGCAGCTCCAGGAAGCCAAGCGCCTCGGCATCACCGTCCAGGATCAGGAGATCGACCAGGCGCTCGCCAACATCGCCGAGCGCAACACCATGGACGTGCCCGCCATGCGCCGCCTGCTGGCAAACGCCGGGGTCGACTTCGAGACGCTGCTGGCGCAGCTGCGCGCGCAGATCGCGTGGGTCAAGATCATCAACCAGCAGATCCGGCCGCGCGTCAACGTGACGGTGGACCAGCTCGACCTCGCGGTTCAGGAGGCCCGCCTGAACGAGCGGCAGCCGGAGTACCTGCTGTCCGAGATCGTGCTGCCGGTCGACAATCCGTCGCAGGAGGATGCGGTCGCGGCGGATGCCCGCCGGCTGGTCGAGGCGGTGCGCAACGGCGGCAGCTTCGAGTCGCTGGCGCGGCAGGTGTCGGCGGCGGCGAGCGCCGAGCAGGGCGGCGATCTGGGCTGGGTACGCAGCGCCGTGATCCCGCCCGACCTGCTGGCGGCGCTCGAGCAGCTCAAACCTGGCGACGTCTCGGCGCCGCTACGCTCGCCGGTCGGCTACCACGTGTTCTGGTTGCGCGACCGGCGCCTGGCGCCGGCCCAGATCACGTCGGGCGACGCCCAGGTCGAGGTGTCGCTCTCGCAGATCCTGTTTCCGTTCGACGAGCAGGAGGGCCGGGCGGCAACGCCGCGGCTCCACCAGCAGGCGCTGGCGCTGCGTCCGCAGCTGCTCGACTGCGACGCCATCAACCGCATCGCCGCCGAGCGCAATCTGCCCGGGTCCGGCGCGCTCGGCTGGGTCCGGATCGGCGATCTGCCGCCGGACTTCGCGCGGGTGCTGGTCGATCTGCCGATCGGCCAGGCGAGCGAGCCCCTGCAGGGGCCCGCCGGCGTGCACCTGATCATGGTGTGCGACCGCCGCGGCGCAGTCCGCTCGGTGCCGCAGCGCGAAGAGATCGCCCAGCGCCTCGAGAGCGAGCAGATCGATCGCCTGGCGCGCCGCTACCTGCGCGATCTGCGCACCCAGGCCTTCGTCGACATCCGGATGTAGCGGCTCTGGCGGATTTCGTGGCTCCGGCAGGACCCGGTTCGACGCCCTCTGAGCCCGCCGGGGCCGGTGCGGCCGTCGTGCCGCCCGGCCCGCCGTTGCGCACCGTGATCGAGCGCTTCGGCCTGCGCGCCGACAAGCGCCTCGGTCAGCACTTCCTGCTGGATTCCAACCTCCTGCAGCGGATCGTCGCGGCGGCGGGCGACCTTCGCGGCCGCACCGTGCTCGAGGTCGGGCCGGGACCGGGCGGGCTGACGCGGGCGCTGCTCGCCTCGCCGGCGGCGCGCATCATCGCGATCGAGCGCGATCCGCGCTGCGTGCTCGCCCTGCGGGAGCTCGCCGACGCGGCGGGCGGCCGGCTGCAACTGCTCGAGGCCGATGCGCTGACCATCGACCTCGCCGACCTGACGGCGCGGCCGCTCACGGTCGTCGCCAACCTGCCGTACAACATCGGCACCCCGCTCCTTATGCGCTGGCTCGACCGGCTCGAGCGGCTGGAGCGCCTGACCCTGATGTTCCAGCGCGAGGTGGCCGCGCGCATCGTGGCGCCGCCCGGCAACCGGGTGTACGGGCGTCTGAGCGTGCTCGTGCAATGGCTGTGCGAGGCGCGCTGCCTGATGCACCTACCCGGCCGGGCCTTCGTCCCGCCGCCCAAGGTGGCCTCCAGCCTGATCCAGCTGACGCCCCGTCAGCATCCTTTGGCCCCCGCCGACAAGCACTGTCTGGAGCGGGTGCTGGCGGCCGCCTTCCAGCAGCGGCGCAAGATGCTGCGCGCCAGCTTGAGGGGCCTCACCGACCGGCCCGAAGCGCTGCTCGAGGCCGCAGGGGTGCCGGCGACGGCGCGCGCCGAGCAGATCGACGTCGCGGCCTTCTGCCGCCTGGCGCGCTGCTACGAGGCCGCCCTCAGCACGGGCTGCCATCGGCGCTGATGCTATGCTAGTCTGATCTCCATCGTAGGAGGCGTACATCAGGGAAAGGAAGCACGTATGACGTCGCCCAGGCTCGCTACCGCGGTGGGACTCGCTCTGGGTCTCGCCCTGGCTCCGGCCGGCATGCACCCGGCTGCGGCAGCCGAAGAGATCACGGTCGTGATCCCGAATCCCTCCGCGATCAACGTCTTCCCCATGTGGGTCGCGATCGGCGAGGGCTACTTCGAGGACGAGGGCCTCACGGTCAACATCGAGGCGGTCGACGGCTCTGCGTCCGTCCTTCAGGCCATGGCAGCGGGTCAGGCGCAGATCGGGTTGCCCGGACCGGCCCCGGTGCTGGCGGCGCGCGGCCGCGGCGTCGACGTGGTCTTCATCTACAATCTTTACGCGCAGAGCGTGTTCGGCGTCGTGGTGCGCGACGAGGCCGCTTACCAGACACCTGCCGACCTCAAAGGCCAGACCATCGGCGTCGGCACGGCCGACGGCGCGGAGGTGGGATTCACGCGGGCGATCCTGAACGATCTCGGCATGGTCGAGGGCCAGGACTACCAGTTCCTGCCGGTCGGCGACGGCGGGCCGGCCACCGCAGCCTTCGAGCGCGGCGATATCGAAGCCTATGCCGCCGCGGTCAGCGACGCCGCGATCCTGAACGCGCGCGGCCTGCACGTCCGTGAGATCACCCCCAAGGAGTACCTCGCCTATTTCGGCAACGGCTTCGCCGTCATGCGCGCGTATATGGAGGAGCGGCCCGACGTGATCGAGGCGTTCGGCCGCGCCCTCGTCCGCGGAGTCGAGTTCGGCATGGACCCCGCCAACCAGGACCGGGTGCTCGAGCACGCAGCGGCAGGCAACCCGCAGGAGGGCGAGGACAAGGCGTTCGCCGCCGCCCTGCTCGAGGCGATCAAGGGGCGGATGACCCCGGCCGACCCGGCAAAAGGCTGGGGCTACCAACCGCCCGCCCACTGGGAGCTGTGGCACAAGAGCCAGGTCGCCAGCGGCGCGCTCAGCGAACCTCTGCCCGACCTGAGCGCCGCCTACACCAACCAGTTCGTGGACGCCTGGAACGCCAAGTAGCGTCCCGGTCAGCCGGACGCCGGCCGGCCTTCGGGCCGGCCGGTCATCGCCCGCGACGCTTACTCGCCGGCCTCGGCGAGCACCCGGTCCTTGTGCCAGAACACGAAGCGGCGCTGGATCCAGACGACCGAGGCGAACAGGGCGAGCCCCAGCACGCTGAGATAGAGGATCAGGGAGAACACCCGCGGCGTGTTGAGCTGCGAGGCAGCGACCCGGATCAGCTCGCC
>DASUGG010000025.1:0-2323 GCA_036274135.1 Geminicoccaceae bacterium | reverse complement strand
GCGGCTACGAGTGGCGGGCTCTCGGCCTTTTGCCGACCGATCTCCACCTGATCGGGCCGGCCGACCCGAACGAGACCATCCATCTGCTCGGCACCGACCGGCTCGGCCGCGACCAGTGGTCGCGGCTGATGTACGGCACCCCGGTGTCGCTCTCGATCGGCCTGCTGGCGGTCGTGATCAGCACGATCGTCGGCATCTTCCTCGGCGGCATCTCCGGCTATTTCGGCGGCCTCGCCGACATGGCCATCCAGCGCGTGATCGAGCTGCTGCAGTCGATCCCGCCGATCCCGATCTGGCTGGCGCTGACGGCGGCGCTGCCGCGCACCTGGTCGGTCGAGCAGACCTACCTGGCGATCACCGTGATCCTGGCGCTGATCGGCTGGACCACGCTCGGGCGCGAGGTACGCGGCCGCTTCCTGTCGCTGCGCGAGGAGGACTTCGTGGTCGCCGCCAAGCTGTCGGGCAGCAGCCAGATGCGCATCGTTTTCCGCCACATGCTGCCGTCGATGAGCAGCCACCTGATCGCCGCGATGACGCTGGCGATCCCGGTCATGATCATCAACGAGACCTTTCTCAGCTTCCTCGGCCTGGGGCTGCGGCCGCCGGCGATCAGCTGGGGCGTGCTGCTGCAGGAAGCGCAGAACCTGCAGTCGATCGCGCTGGCGCCGTGGCTGCTCCTGCCGTGCCTCGCCGTGATCGTCACGGTGCTGTCGCTCAACGTCCTGGGCGACGGCCTGCGCGACGCCTCGGACCCCTATCACTGATGCCGGCGGCGATGCACCCGCTCCTTTCGGTCCGCGACCTGCGGACCTACTACCTGATGGAGGAAGGCACGACCAAGGCGGTCGACGGCGTCAGCTTCGACGTCCTGCCGGGCCAGGTGGTCGGCATCGTCGGCGAGAGCGGCTGCGGCAAGAGCGTCACGATCAAGTCGGTGCTGCGGATCGTCCAGAAGCCCGGCCAGATCGTCGCCGGCCAGATGCTGTTCCGCCGCGAGAAAGGCCGCAACGGCGGCGGCGCCGAGGTCGTCGACCTCGCGGCGCTCGACGCCTACGGCGACGAGATGCGGGCGATCCGCGGCAGCGAGATCGCGCTGATCCCGCAGGAGCCGATGGCGGCGATGAGTCCGGTACACACGGTCGGCAACCAGCTGGTCGAGGCGGTGCGGCTGCACCAGCGGGTCGGCGAGGCCGAGGCCGAGCGGATCGTCATCGGGCGCATGCGCGAGGTGGGCATCCCGAGCCCGCAGGAGCGCATGACCATGTATCCCTGGGAGCTGAGCGGCGGCCTGCGCCAGCGGGTCATGATCGCGATGGCGCTCTCCTGCCATCCCCGGCTGCTGATCGCCGACGAGCCCACGACCGCGATCGACGTGACCACCCAGGCGCAGGTCCTGAGCCTGCTGCGTCAGCTGCAGGCGCAGCACGGCATGGCGATCATCTTCATCACCCACGATCTCGGGGTGATCGCGCAGATCGCCGACTATGTCGTGGTCATGTATCTCGGCCGGGTGATGGAGACCGGCCCGGTCGACGACATCTTCCATCATCCGCAGCACCCCTATACCCGGGCGCTCCTGGAATCGATCCCGACCATGTACGCGCCGGCCAAGGAGATGCTGCCGACCATCGTCGGCTCGATCCCGCACCCGTTCAACCGGCCGCGCGGCTGCCCCTTCTACCCGCGCTGCGCCGACTACATGCCCGGCACCTGCGATCGCGCGCTGCCGGCGCTGCTGCCGGTCAACGAGCGCCAGACGGCGAGCTGCTTCCTCTATCACGGCGCCGACGACGAGGACTCATAGCGCATGCCGGTCGACCGTATCGCTGCGGACAAGGCGCCGCTTCTGGAGGTCCGGCAGCTCAAGAAATACTTCCCGATCCGCAAGGGCGTGCTGCGCCGGGTGGTCGGCCAGGTGCGGGCGGTGGACGACGTGAGCTTCTCGCTCGCCGAGGGCGAGACCCTGGGCCTGGTCGGCGAGAGCGGCTGCGGCAAGACCACCACGGCGCGCTGCATCCTGCGCGCCCTCGATCCGAGCGACGGGCAGATCCTGTTCCGCACCAAGGCGGGCGAGGTGGTCGACGTCGGGGCGCTGCCCGAGCGCGAGGTGCGGCCGCTGCGCCGCGAGATGCAGATGATCTTCCAGGACCCCTACGCCTCGCTCAACCCGCGCATGAACCTTTTGGACATCGTCGGCGAGCCGCTGCTGGTGATCGACCGGATGACCGATCGGGCGCAGCGCACCGAGCGGGTCGCGGCGCTGCTGCGCCTGGTGGGCCTGCGCCCGGAATACATGCGGCGCTTCCCGCACGCGTTCTCCGGC
>DASUGG010000024.1:0-2511 GCA_036274135.1 Geminicoccaceae bacterium | reverse complement strand
GTGCTGGCGCTGTGCATGGCCCGGCCGGCGCACGCCGAACTCGCTTGGCCCGCTCTCTGCGAACGGCTCGAAGCCCCGGCCGCGCGCCAGCCCGACGAGGTCCGGCGCTACCGCATGCTGCTGAACGACCGGCCCGCCGGTCGCGAGGTGTTCCGCTTCTGGCACGAGGCCGGCAGCATCCGCGTGCTGGTGAGCACCAGCTTCGACGGCACCGTGCTGATGTTCCCGGCCGATCTGCGGCATTGCCGCGACGAGCGCTGGCGCGAGGAAGCGGGCACGCTGCAGCTGATCAGGCTCGAGAGCGCGACGCGCTTCGCCGCGCCGTTCCGGCCCGACTACGAGATCCATATCGAGCGCGATCCCGAGCGGGGCGACATCGTCTATCGCGGCGGTTCCGCTGTCGGCTCGTTCGAGGAGCGCCATCCGGCGAACAGCGGCGCGATCACGACCTGGTCGATCCGCACGGTCACGTATGACCGCCTGCTGGACCTGTTCGCCCACCGCACCTACCCGATCGAGAGCCGGCTGATCGGGCGCGCCGCGATCGACGGCCGGGAGATCGCCCGCTACGCCACCGCCGGCGCCTGGCCGCGCCATCTCTGGTACGAGGACGGCAAGATGATCCGGTTCTGCGGCGAGGAGCCGTTCGGGACCTATATTGAGAGCGTGCTCGAGGCGTACGCCGATCTCAAGATCGCCGCGCTCGGGCTGAGCCGGCCTTGCGCCGAGCTGTTCGAATAGGGGGAGTCATGGCCAGGAACGCTCTCGTGGTCGGCGCCGGCGACGGCATCAGCGCATCTTTCGCCCGCGCTTTGGCGCGCGACGGGGTCAGGGTCGGGCTGGCGGCGCGCCGCACCGACAAGCTCGCGGCGCTTTGCGACGAGATCGGTGCCGCGGCGTTCGCCTGCGATGCCGCCGATCCCGACCAGGTGGCGCGGCTGTTCGACGAAGTCGACGCGCAGCTCGGCCCGCTCGAGGTCGTGCACTACAACGCGAGCTACCGGACGCGCGGGCCGGTGGTCGATCTCGATCCCGCCGACGTGCAGAAGACGCTGATGGTGAGCGCCTTTGGCGGCTTTCTGGTGGCACAGCAGGCGGCGCGGCGGATGCTGCGCCACGGCTCCGGCGCGATCTTCTTCACCGGCGCGTCGGCCAGCGTGAAGGGCTATGCCGGCTCGGCGGCGTTCGCGATGGGCAAGTTCGCGCTGCGCGGCCTCGCCCAGAGCATGGCGCGCGAGCTGGCGCCGAAGAACATCCACGTCGCCCATTTCGTGATCGACGGCGGCGTGCGCGCTGCACACCGCCGCGAGCCGGCCGACCGGCCCGACAGCATGCTCGATCCGGACGCGATCGCGCAGACCTGTCTGTGGGTGCTCAAGCAGCCGCGCAGCGCCTGGAGCTGGGAGGTCGAGCTGCGGCCCTGGGTCGAGACCTTCTGACGCCGCTGCCCCCGTCGGCGGCGGGGGAACTTTCACGGGGTCGCGATGTTCTTTCAATGCGTCCTCCCACCGGACGCTCACCGGAGACGTCGCATGCTGGGCACCATCCTACTGATCATCCTGATCCTGCTGCTGCTCGGCGCCCTGCCCACCTGGCCCTACAGCCGCGGCTGGGGCTACTATCCGAGCGGCGGCCTCGGCCTGGTGCTGATCATCATCCTGATCCTGGTGCTGATGGGCCGCGTCTGAACCTCAAGCGGACACCGCGCCGCATGGGGGCGCCGCCATGCTCGGGCGTGCCGCTCACACCCGCGTCAGCAGGTCGCCGTCGGCGGAGAACTCCAGCGGCAGCGGCTCCGACAGGCGCTCGACGTCGGAGCGGCCTTCGACGTCCGCATAGAGCGAGGGCGAGACCAGGATCTCGTTGATGTACAGGGTCGAGCGGATCTGGCAGACCTTGGCGTTCTCCGGATCGGCGCGCCAGCAGGTCGCGACCATCGCCTGCAGCACCGTGCGATCGTCCGGCAGCACCGCCGGGATGCGGGCGCCCTCGGTGCCGCCGGCGGTGATCGCGTTCATGTAGATCGAGGTCAGGTCGAGCCCGTTGGCGACCTTGCGCGTGGTGTAGTCGGCGTTGCCGATGCCGACGCCGTTGCCGGCCGAATCCTCGGTCACGCCGAGCACCGCCAGCTTGTTGACGAACGGCGGCTCCGGGTCGGGAATGCTGCGGATGCCGACCCGGCCGACCACCGCGGGATCCATGCCGGCGCCGCTGATCTCCTTGCCTATCCACTCCACCGCCAGCGCGTCGATGTGCTCGAACGGCAGGTGCGGTGCCAGCGACTTGGCGAGCTTCAACAAGCGCTCATCGGTGGCATAGAACGCCGCGGGCTCGACGCCCTCGATCGCCACGAGCTGCTTTTGCCCGTTCTCGACCAGCGCGATGCCGTAGGCGATCGGCGAATGCTCGATCGCGATGCGGGCGAGCGCCGGCAGCACCTCGGTGTAGCCGCGCGGGCCGAGCCGGTGCACGTTCTGGGCCCCCGCCTGCTTGCCGAGCCCCACCGCCACG
>DASUGG010000023.1:0-4199 GCA_036274135.1 Geminicoccaceae bacterium | reverse complement strand
CAGTCGTCCCACTTGTTGCGCTTGCGGAAGGCCGCGTCCTGCCATTCCGGCAGCTCCGGCGCGCGCTCGACGGAGGCAGCGATGGCCGAGTTTCGCCGACGCCCTGCGCCGCATCCACCGGCCCGGCGCCGAGGCGGAGGTCGGCCTCGACGCGCCGCCGCGTCGCCGCCTCGCCTACGACGAGCTGCTCGCCAGCCAGCTGGCGCTCGGCCTGCTGCGCGCGCACACCGATCGCGGTGGCCGGGCGCTGCGGGCCGGCGGCGCGCTGCGGCAGCGGGTGCTGGCCGCCCTTCCCTTCCGCCTGACCGCGGCGCAGACCCGCGCGCTCGCCGAGATCGACGCCGATCTGGCGGCGCCGGCGCGCATGCTGCGCCTGCTGCAGGGCGACGTCGGCAGCGGCAAGACGCTGGTGGCCCTCATGGCCATGCTGAGCGCCCTCGAGGCCGGCTGCCAGGCGGCGCTGATGGCGCCGACCGAGATCCTGGCGCGGCAGCACACGGCGACCCTGACCCGCCTGCTGGCGCCGGTCGGCCTCGCGCCGGCGCTGCTCACCGGCCGCGAGCGCGGCACGCGGCGCCGGCGTCTGCTGGACGACCTGGCGAGCGGCGAGGCAAGGATCGCGGTCGGCACGCATGCCCTGTTCCAGGATGACGTGGCGTTCGCCGATCTGGCGCTCGCGGTGGTCGACGAGCAGCATCGCTTCGGCGTGCAGCAGCGGCTCGAACTCGCCGCCAAGGGCGAGGCCGACCTGCTGGTGATGACCGCGACGCCGATCCCGCGGACGCTGGTGCTGTCGCTGTACGGCGACATGGCGGTCTCGGAGCTGCGCGCCAAGCCGCCCGGCCGCCAGCCGATCGCGACGCGCGTCATGCCGCTCGCCCGGCTCGGCGCGATCCTCTCGGCGGTCGCGGCGGCGCTGCAGCGGGGCGAGCGGCTGTACTGGGTCTGTCCCCTCGTGGCCGCCGACGAGGACGGCGACCTGGCGGCCGCCGAGCAGCGCCACGCGATGCTGCGCGCCCGCTTCGGCGAGCGGGTCGGGCTCGTGCACGGCCAGATGGCGGCGCGCGACAAGGACGCCGCGATGGCCGCGTTCGCGCGCGGCGACATCCGGCTGCTGGTGGCGACCACCGTGGTCGAGGTCGGGGTCGACGTGCCCGAGGCGGGCGTGATGGTGATCGAGCATGCGGAGCGCTTCGGGCTGGCGCAGCTGCACCAGCTGCGCGGCCGGGTCGGGCGCGGCGCCGGCCGCTCGAGCTGCCTCCTGCTGTACGGCCAGCCGCTCGGCGCGGCGGCGCGGGCGCGCCTCGAGATCCTGCGCGCGACCGAGGACGGCTTTCGCATCGCCGAGGAGGACCTGCGGCTGCGCGGGCCGGGCGAACTGCTCGGCAGCCGCCAGAGCGGCCTGCCGGCGCTGATCCTGGCCGATCTCGCCGCGCATGCCGACCTGCTGGCGCCGGCGCGCGACGATGCGAGGGCGATCGTCGCCACGGATCCGGGCCTCACCGGCGCGCGCGGCCCGGCGCTGCGTGCTCTCCTGCGCCTGTTCGAGCGCGACCGCGCGGCGCGCTATCTCGGGTCGGGCTAGCGCACGGCGAGCCGCCGCTCGGCGTCGGCCTGCTCCTCGTGCGCCATGCCGCCATCGCCTTCGACCACCGCATGCGGCGCCTGCCTGGCCTCGACATGCTCGGCGATCAGCTCGGGCACCCGGCGCTTTGCCAGGGCCTCCAAGGTGGCGAGCTCGACCCTGGGACCGACGATGCCGCCCGAGATGACGAGCTTCATGCCCTCCTCGACCGTCATGTCGAGTTGCACCAGGTCCTCGCGCGGGACGAACAGAAGAAAGCCGGAAGTCGGGTTCGGCGTGGTCGGCAGGAAGACATGCACCACCTCTCCCTCGGCGGACGCCGAGGTCTCGTCCCGGCTCGAGCCGGTGACGAAGCCGATCGCGCCGATGCCGCGGCGCGGATATTCGATCAGCACGACCTCGCGGAACGAGCGCGACGACTGTGCCAGCACGGTCTCGAAGATCTGCTTCAAGGTGCTGTAGACGCTGCGCACGATCGGCATGCGAGACAGCAGGCGCTCGCCGATATGCACCAGGGTGCGGCCGGCCAGTCCGGCCGCGAGGAAGCCCACCAGCGTCAGGAACGCCAGCATGATCAGCAGGCCGAGGCCCGGCACGCTGAACGGCAGATAGGATTCGGGATTGTAGCGGCCCGGGATCAGGCCGCCGATCTGCGTGTCCAGGAAGGTGACGAACTGCCAGACCAGGAAGGCCGTGATGCCGATCGGCGCGGTGACGATGACGCCGGTGAGGAAATAGGCGCGCAGGCGTGCGGCAAGGCTGATCCGGCCGGGCAGATCGGCCGCGAGGCCGCCCGGCTCCGCCTCGTCGCCGGCGCGCGGCTGCTGCTTCCGCCTTCTCCACCACATCCGAAGAGCCTCATCCGCAAGATGGGGAGCGCCGCCGCGACCTTCGCGGTGCCGTCCCGCCCGATTGGACAGATAGGGGCCTCGACCAGCCGCGTCCAGAAGCCATGCCGACAAGAGAACAGATCTAGAATGTAGAAAAAGTGTCCGCCGCGGTCGCGCGCAGTCGAGGCCGCCTTGCCGATCGCTGCAGGACCGAACGCGCCGCCGGGCCGCCGGCCGGCTGGCCCGGCATCACAGGCAAGTTGAGCCACGGTCGACAAGGCTTTGCTTTCCGGGGGCATTTTTCGTGCTCTTTGAAGCCATAGATCAGGCCAATTTAGATCAAATTTTTTGGAACTTTTGCTAAAGCATTCACAATAAAACTGATGGTAAAAATCCTCTTGACAAGTTGTTGCCTCCGCATTGATTAGTGATCGAGTGGGATCGAGAGGTTGACTGTCCCGAATGGTCTGGTTGATGTCTTTGCGAGTGGGCATGCAGCGTGGGGGACGGGGCGGTCGGCCGGAGCGGCGGTCGCACCGGCCCAGGAGGTCGACGCTCGAGGCAGTGCCGGGATCGGCGGGAGGTTCATCCACATGTCCATCGTGAACGAGCGGCACCGGACCAGCGTGGCGCCGGAGCCGATCAGCGTGATCACCAACGCGACCCTGCTCGCCCGTCGCATCCGTGAGCTGCAGCGCCGTCGGCGGGCCATCGCCGAGCAGCAGGAGCAGTTGCGCAGCCAGCTGCCGGATTGGGCCGCCGAGCCGCTGCGGCTGATCGGCATGACCAACGACGAGATCCAGGGGCTGGTGGCCGACCTCTCGACCGCCGAGGCCCAGACCGCCCTCGACGAGGTCGAGCAGCGGCTCGACGAGGTCGATCGCCAGATCGAGGAGCTCGAGGGCATGCTCGCCGCCACCCCCGCCAGCTCGCTCGACGAGGTCGAGGCGGTCTCCAGCGTCGCGGTGTCCCGCTTCCGCGAGATGATCGTCACCGACCCGAACGACGTGTTCTACGATCACGGCGAGTCCCGGCTGCTCGGGCTGATGGAGCGCATCCACGAGGATCTGGCGGGGCTGGTCGGCCGCTCGCGCCTCGACGCCAGCTGATTCCCGCCCTCGCAGGAGGGCAGCCCGTCTCCTGAAGGCGCGCCCGGCCTGCCGGCGGCGCCGCGCTTTGGCGTGCGGTGGCCATGCCGGCATGGCTCTTGACCCGATCACGCTGCGGCCCATAGGCTCGCCGACGGGCGGTATGCCCCAGGATTGCAGACATCCGATTGGGCGGCGGCATTGCAGGGCGGGAGGGCGGTGGCCGGCGTGACGGGGCGCGGATCCGCGGCTGCGACGGCCGGCGCGTGGCAGGAGCCGGCGGCCAAGGGATATCGGCGCGGCACGCATCGCCTCGTGCCGCCCGGCGCCACCGTCGAGCGCATCGCGCCGCTGCAGGCGCGCATGGGCATCACCCGCATCGCCAACGTGACCGGCCTCGACCGCATCGGCATCCCGGTGGTCATGGTCTGCCGGCCTAATTCCCGCTCGGTCGCGGTCTCGCAGGGCAAGGGGCTGGATCTCGACGCCGCCCGCGCCTCGGGCCTGATGGAGGCGGTCGAGTCCTATCACGCCGAGCGGATCGAGCTGCCGCTCAGGCTCGCGAGCCTGCACGCCCTGGAGGAACGCCACCCGGTGATCGACGTGTCGGCGCTGCCGGCGGCGCGGCACGGCCGCTTCACCCCGCACCTGCGCAGCTTGTGGATCGAGGGGCGCGACCTGTTCTCGATGGCGCCG
>DASUGG010000022.1:0-4367 GCA_036274135.1 Geminicoccaceae bacterium | reverse complement strand
TCGAGGGCGAGACGAAGGGCAACGTCGCCGACGCCGAGGCCTTCGGCGTGAGCTACCAGCTCGAGCCGAAGCGCTACGCCGAGGGCGTCAAGGTCGGCAAGCTCGGCGGTCTGCTGCTGGTCCTGGTCGACGTCGTGCGTGGCCTGGTGCGCCCGGGCCTGACCATCTACCTCGCCTGGGTGGCCACCGAGCTCTACTGGCAGAGCGTGGCGATCGTCGCCAAGGTCGACCCGAACAGCCAGGCGGCGCTCCTCCTGCAGCTGCACCGGCAGATCGTGGTGACGCTGCTCTATCTCTTCACGACGTGCGTGCTCTGGTGGTTCGGCACGCGCAACAAGCAGAAGCAGCCGCAGCTGCAGGCCGGATAGGACACGAGCGGGCCGGGCGCGCAGGCCGCGCTTCTCCTCCTGGGGGCTCCTCCCTCCTTGGCGCGGTCCAAGGGCGGCGCGCCCGCGCCCCGCTCGTCCAGACGTCTAGACAGACGACAACCGCTCACCGAGGAGGGTCCATGAAGAAATAGGCCTGCCCATCACCTGCGGAAAAAAGACGCGCGCCCGGATCCCGCAAGGATCCGGGCGTTTTGCTTTTGGGGCCGACTGGCGCTAGAATGGCGGCCGTCTAAAGTCCGCCCTGCAGCACCCTCGAGGCCCCGCCGAGCGCGGGGCCTCGGCGTTTCTAGGGCTTGGGCTGCCCCGTCTTGATGAGGAAGAGCTCGAACAGGCCCGGGTGCATGCGGCGCTGCCCGCCCTCGTAGTCCTGCCAGGCGCGCAGCGTGCCGCCGATCTTCTCGGCGGCCTGCGTCTGCGTGAGCTGGGCCGTGTCGCGCGCCTGGCGGATCTCCGCCGGCGACGGGTTCCGCGCGCTCGAGCGCGATCGCTTGCTGCGGTTGGGGTGGTTGGCCATGTCGAGCGTCATGGTAACTCCTCCGTGGCATGCTCGGCGCCTGGCAGGACGCCGGCGAGCGGCGCCGGGATCTGGAGCACGCGGCCGCCGGCGTCGATCTTGAACCCGCCGACGTCGCGCGGCGACTCGCCGGCCGCCTGAGCGTAGACGCGGCCCTGCAGGGCGCCATTCTTGAGCGCCCGCGGTTGCGCCTCCCAGATGTACGTGACGCCGTCGACGCGCACGACGTTGACCGAGCCGCCGATCGCGACCAGGGCCCACGAGTGCAGGCGGCGCAACGCGGTGTCGATCGGCTTGTCCTCGATGCCGAAGGCGGCGCGCCGCTCGGCGAGCGGGCGATCGTCCTCGAGCTCGCAGCTGTCGAGCAAAGGCAGATCTTTCATGGAACCTCCTGGCCCCTGAAACCCCGAGGCGCGGGTCGACCGAGAGCGGCCGCTGCCGAGGCCTCGCTCGAGGCCCCGGTCGCTGCATCCCTCAGTGGCGGGTGACGGCCTCCGCGTCCGCTCGTTTAAACGGGGTGTCGCAGAGGTTGCAGGTCGCCGCGAACTCGTCGCGCGCCACGCGGGCGATCACGCCGCAGCCGCAGGTGAACTTGCGCAGCCGCGAGCCGGATCCGGCGCCGCGCGACTTGCCGCCCTTGACGCCGATGCCGGCGCCGCAGGGGCGGATCTTCAGCTGCAGCGGCGTGCCGTTCGGGGCGATGCCGCCGAAGGGCGTCGGCTTGCCGTCGGTGGGCTTGGGCAGCTGCAGGATCGCCTCGCGGATCTCCGGGGCGAAGCACGCCGGCGAGTACTTCGTGCCGGCCGCGCGCACGAAGAGCAGGCCGAGGCGCTTGCACGCGGCGAGCCAGGCCTTACCGTGGCCGGCGCCCGGGCCCGCGATCACGTGCGCGAGCTCGTGCAGCGTGGTGCCGGCGACCTGGATCGGCGAGTCCTCGCCGAAGGCGCAGATCTCGGCGAACGCGTGGTCGTGACCGTTCTTCCAGCAGCCGAAGTAGGTGACGCCGCGCGTGGCGCGCGAGCCGGCGCCGTAGACCAGCTTGGCGTCGAGCGCGGCCTCGCGCTCCTCGTTGCTGAGGCGCGCGACGGCGATCGCGCGCACGGCGTGGATGTACTGCTCGTGGGTGAAGGACTGCATGCTGTGCTCTCCTTGCTGGCCCCTGATGCCCCGAGGCGCGGGTTGGGAGTGGAGGCGACGGGAGTTGAACCCGCCTAGGCAGGGTCTAAAGTCCGCCCTGTTCACCGGAACCGCCCCCTCGTTTAAACGCGCTTGCATGACTCCCACTATACACGCAATGCGTGTAACGTCAAGCAGGGAAAAGCGCCCGACCGGGGTGTTTCGCAGAGCGGAAAGGCTAGGCTGCCCGGCGGAAGCCGGTCAGGGCTAGGGAGCGGCGGATTCTGAGGGCGGGGTTAAGTTCGGCACCCCGTGGGGACGCCACGCTAACCCCGGTTCCGGTCGGGATCGCATAGTAGAGACAGCACTTTAGCGTCGCCGGGTCGATCGTCACGCGCTCGACCAGGTGGCGCAGCTGCGCCTTGAGCGCCGGCCGCTCGAGGCCTGCCAGGCTGCCCACAAAGCCCGCCAGCACGGCCTGGACGTCGGCCTCGGTCACCATGCTCACCACGCGCGCGCTCGTCGCCTGGGCCACCAGCGCGGCCGCGCGGGCGTCGATTGCGGCCTTCTCTTCCTGCAGGGCGTCGAGCTTGGGCAGCAGCGCCTCGGGGTGCTTCATTTCGGGCAGGAGGTTCCGGGTGCGGCCGATCTTGCGCTCGAGCTCGGCGGCCTGGCGCTGCAGCTGCTGGAGCTCGCCGCCGGCGTCGTCGGCCCTGGCGAGCCGGCGGGCGACCTCGACGGCCTGGCGCACGATCGCCGGGCTCGCGAGCTGCTCGCCGATCGCCTCGAGCACCTGGCGCTCGAGGTTCTCGCGGGCGAGGCGCCGGCGGCCGCAGCGGTAGAAGCCGGCATCGCCCCACCACCTGGCGCCGTCCGGCGCTTCCAGGATCCCCGACAGCAGGTAATCGGCGCCGCGTGTGCGGCGCGCCTTGCCGGCCTCGAGCCGCGCGAGGATCCGCTCGGCGACGTCGTCGCCGACCAGCGCGGCGTGCGTGTCGCGCTGGATGACCCACTCGGCGCGCGGGCGGCGCTTCGTGCCGCCCTCGTATCCGCCGGCGCCCACGCCGCGGCCGCGGTGCACGTTCCAGACGGTATGCCCGGCGTAGGTGAGGGCGTTCCATTCGAGGCCGGTAAGGCTCGACTGGCTGAGCTGCAGGCCGAGGCGGCGCGCGAGCGGTGCGCCAGGCTCGCCGCGGCCGCGGCCCTCGAGGTAGCGCGCGATCGCCGGCGCGTCGGGCCCGGGCACCAGGCGCGACTTGGTGACCGGCGCGCCGTCGCGCATGGCCCCGGTGGCCACGCGCTCGAGCTGGTAGCCGATCGGCGCGGATCCGCCGGCACGAAAGCCCTTCTTCACGTTCTCCGCCATGCCGGCGAGGCCCTTCTCGCGGCTCATGTGCGAGTGAATGTGGTCGACGAGCTGGTAAACGTGCGTCGTAATCAGGTCGGCGAGCGGGTTCGACTCCGGGATCTTGGCGAACAGCAGCTTGATGCCGCGGCGCCGGCACTCGTGCCGGAATACGCCGGCGAGGTTCACATCGCGCGCGAGGCGCGAGGTGTCGAGGACCAGGAGCACCGACCAGCCGCGCTCGGCGATCGCGACGTCGCGCAGCAGCGCGCGAAAGCCCGGGCGCGACCAGTCGTTCGCGGCCTCGACGGCGTCGGCGTACTCCCGCGCGACAGTGAGGCTACGGCCGGCGGCGAGCTCGAGCAGCTCGCGGCGCTGGGCGTCGATCGAGACGTCGTGCCGGTCCTTGCTCGAGCGGAGGTACAGCGCGCAGGCGTTCGCGGACATGGGCGAGGGTGAGGGCGGCGAGGAACTCCGCCGCAGAGTCTACGGCGGGCGCGCCCTGGTGGGCAATGGCGAGGGTCGGGGTGGCGCGGCGGGGCATTTAGATAGGCGGGTATTCCCGCACGCGCAGGTCCTCGGGCCACTCGGCCGGGTCGCCGCCCTTGGACGACGATCCATCGAAACCCCATTCGCCCGTCGGATCGCCGTGGCCTTCGTTCTCAAACAACGGCGACCACGGATAGCCTTCGTCCTGATGCGACAGGGGGAAGCGTCCGAGCTGCTTCAGGAAGAACGGCACGCCGGCGGCCTTGCACTGATCGCGCAGCGAGCGCGCCCAGGCGATGTCGAAGGGCCGCGCGCCGGAACCTGATTCGCCGCCAACGACTACCCAGTCGACAGCCTGGGGATCGCGCGGCGCGTTCCCGTGGCGACCTTCGTCAGCAGGGTCGAGATTATCTTCCCACCGCCCATTGATCAGTGACTCGTTGTAGGCCCATCCCGTCAACGCATTGAGGCGACCCCGCCCTCCATCAGTTGTGTAGCACTCAGCCCATCCAAG
>DASUGG010000021.1:0-2318 GCA_036274135.1 Geminicoccaceae bacterium | reverse complement strand
CAGGCCCGGCAACCTGCCGCTCAGGAGGTAGTTCGCGAGGTGCGGGTGCATCAGCGCGATGCCGGCGTCGTAGAGCGTCATGTCGACGAACTGGCCGCAGCCCGAGCGGGCGCGCTCGACCAGCGCCATCAGCAACGCGATCGCCGCGTACAGGCCGGTGCCGAGGTCCACCAGCGGGATGCCGATGCGGGTCTGGCCGCCGCCGTCCGTCGAGGGCATGCCGTTGACCGAGAACATGCCGCACATCGCCTGGATCACGGCGTCGTAGCCCGGCAGGCTGCCCATCGGCCCGTCGGCGCCGAAGCCGCTGATCCGGCAGTGGATCAGGCGCGGCAGGCGCTCGCGCAGCACCTCGTGGCCCAGCCCCCACTTCTCCATCGTGCCGGGCCGGAAGTTCTCGATCAGAATGTCGGCCTGCTCGAGCAGGCGCAGCAGCACGCCCTGGCCTTCCGGCCGGGCGAGGTCGAGGCCGAGCGAGCGCTTGTTGCGGTTGATGCCGATGAAGTAAGAGGCGTCGCGGCCGGCATCGAAGGGCGGGCCCCAGTCGCGCACCTCGTCGCCCTGCGGCGGCTCGACCTTGACGATCTCGGCGCCGTGGTCGCCCAGGATCTGGGTGGCATAGGGCCCGCCCAGCACCCGCGTCAGGTCGATCACGGTGATGCCCGCAAGCGCCCCGCCTGCCTGCTCCGCGGCCATCGCGCGCTACAGGTCCGTCGCCGGCAGGTGGTCCTCGTCGAGCACCTGGTCGGGCCGATAAGGACAGGTGCTCGGAAACCGGTCGGCGCCCAGGCCGGTCTCGTCGAGCGCGTCCTTCACCGCGTCGGCATAGGCGCCGCGCATCAGGTCCGGCATCTCGCGTCGCAGGCTGGGGCTCTGTTCCAGTAGGTCCCGAATCTCCCTTCGCTGCGTCCGTAGCGTCTTGCGCCAGCTCGTGCCCCTCTGGTCCGGCTGCGCCTGCCATTTCAGGAGGTGAAGCAGGATGACCCGCAGGCGGCTCTTCAGCTCGCGTCGATCGCGACGCCCCATCGATTCGATCTCCTCGGCGAGGTTCTCCCAGTCGATGCCGGCGGGCGCGTGCGCGCGCAGCAGCGCCGCCTGCTCCTGGGTCCAGGCGAACAGATCGTCCTCGTAGCGGACGCGGGCTCGGGTGATGGTCGTCACTGCCGTCTCCTTGGGCGCTCACCATAGCATGCTCAGGCGGCGCCCACACCCAGCACGCGCGCCGCGGAGGCCGGATAGGTCTCGGCGATCTCGGCGCCGATCCGGCCGCGGATCAGGGCGAGGGTCGCGGCGTCCGGCGCGGGCGTCTTCGGCACCTCGGCCGGCACCTCGTAGGCAAAACCGGTATGTCGGGCGATCTCGTCGACGGTGTGGCCAGGATGCAGGCTCGCCAGCCGAAACCGGCGCCGCGCGGCATCGAAGCGGAAGACGCAGCGGCCGGTCACCAGCGCGTACGGCCCGCCCGGCCGGTGGACCTCGGCGGGACTGCTGCCGGGCGCGCTGACGAACTCGACCTTGCGCACCAGCACCCTCGCCGTGTGCTCCTCGCGGAACAGGATCACACGCGGCACGAGGAAATAGAGATAGGCCGAGCCGAACGTGCCGGGCCAGCGCACGCGGCTTCGCGGATAGCCGCCGACGCCCACGAGGTTGATGTCGGCGTGCCCGTCGATCTGGCCGCCGCCGAGGAAGAACGCATCGATCCGGCCTTGCGCGGCGCAGTCGAACAGCTCGCGGCCGCCGTCGGTGAACGGGTTGTGCTTCTCGCTGCCGAGGATCGAGACGCGGAGCCCGGGCTCCCGCGCACGTGCCAGCAGGGCCGCCGCCCCCGGAATCGGCGAGGCGGCGCCCACCGCGACGTGGCGCAGGCCGGCCAGCATGGCCGCCAGCAGGTCGATCAGCAGCTCCTGCGGCCGGTAGGAGATCATGCGTCGGCCAACGATCTCGCCCCCCTCCTCGAGCGCGACCGGGCTCCGGGCCTTCGCCGGCCCCAGCTGCTGCGCGCTCAACGGCGGAACCCCAGCGTTACCAGAATTCACCCCGCTTAATTTCCGTTCCGCCCGCCGCCCGTGTTAGCGGCTCGCAGCACCTTGGACAACCGAACAGGCGCTTATCCGATGCTGCTCCTCAGTCACTCCCTGTTCTGGCTGGCGACCCTGGCGCTTGCCGGCTGGCTCTATCTGGTTGTGTGGCGCGGTGCCTTCTGGCGTGCGGAAGCGCTGCCGGATGCGGCCGTGCCGGCGGGGCAGCGCCTGCCGGACGTGGTCGCGGTCGTGCCGGCGCGCAACGAGGCGGCCTATGTCGGCCGCACGCTGCCC
>DASUGG010000020.1:0-4645 GCA_036274135.1 Geminicoccaceae bacterium | reverse complement strand
TTCATCGGACCGCCTCCCAGGCGTGTTGGTCGCCGCGGCCGCGGCCGGCGCCGTCGACGTGAGGATCCGGGCCATAGGGGTCGGGCACCTGCAGCTCGGCCAGGATGGCGCGCTCCAGATCCTCCATCGCGCGCGCGCCGGCGGCGTCCTGATGGTCGAAGCCGAGCAGATGCAGGGTGCCGTGCACCACGAGGTGGCGCAGATGGTCGCCGACCGGCTTGCCGGCCTCCTCGGCCTCGCGGCAGACCGTCTCGAGCGCGAGTGCTATGTCGCCGAGCAGGAGCGGCGCCGGCGACGCGAGGCCTGTCGCCGGCCGGCCGTGGTCGAGGTCGAGCAGCGGGAAGGCCAGCACGTTGGTGGCCCGGTCCTGGCCGCGATGGCGGGCGTTCAGCAGCCGGATCGCCCGGTCGTCGGCGAGCAGGACGCCGATCTCGGCGGCGGCGAGCGCGGGCACGCCGGCGGCCCGATCCACAGCGGCCCGCACCGCCTGCCGGCACAACGCTGGCGCGTCGTCGAGCACGGCCCGCCACCGGGCCTCGCCGAGCGTCACGGAGACCGGTTCAGGTCTGTCGTCGTCCATCGCGATCGGCCGGTGAAGGCCGGTTGGAGGAGATGGGGCGCACGCGCTGACGCGGCAGCGCCGTGAAGATGCTCAGTCATCTGTCGCGCGATCGATCCGCCGGGGGCGGCGTTTGCTCTCCTGATGATAGGCGTCGAGAATGGTTTCGACCAGAGGATGACGTACGATGTCGCGATTGGTGAAGCGGACCATGCCGATGCTCTCGACCCGGTCGAGCTTGGCGACCGCGTCGATCAGCCCGGAGATCGTGCCGGGCGGCAGGTCGTCCTGGGTCGGATCGCCGGTCACGACCATGCGCGCGCCCTCGCCCAGCCGGGTGAGGAACATCTTCATCTGCGCCGGCGTCGTGTTCTGGCCCTCGTCGAGGATGACGAAGGCATTGGACAGGGTCCGGCCGCGCATGAAGGCGAGCGGCGCCACCTCGATCTGGCCGCTCTCCAGGCGCGCCGCCAGCTTGCCGTCCGGCAGCATGTCCTGCAGCGCGTCGTAGAGCGGCCGGAGATAGGGGTCGACCTTGTCCTTCATGTCGCCCGGCAGGAAGCCCAGCCGCTCGCCGGCTTCGACCGCCGGCCGCGACAGGATCAGGCGCTCGACCACCCGCTGCCTGAGCAGGGCGACCCCCATCGCCACGGCGAGATAAGTCTTGCCGGTGCCGGCCGGGCCGAGCCCGAACACCAGGTCGTGGTCCTTCATGGCCCGCAGATAGGCCGCCTGGGTCGGCGAGCGAGGGCCGATCCGCCGCCGCTCGGTCTGCAGCAGCACGTCCTCGCCGCGGAAGCCGCGCGGCGCCTTGTCGCCGCCGACCACCATGCGGACCGCCCCGTCGACCTCGTCGCGGCCGACCTCGAGGCCGCATTCCAGGCGGCGATAGAGGTCCTGCAGCACGGCGCTCGCCGCCTCGACCGGTTCCGGCGCGCCGCTGATCGTCACCACGTTGCCGCGCGCGTTCAGGCTCGCCCGGGTGTGCTGCTCGATCATCGCGAGATGCTCGTGATGCCGGCCGAACAGCAAGGCGCAAAGGCCGTTGTCCGCGAAGCTCAGCGTGATCGATTCCAGCGATTCGGCCGGCTGT
Source organism: Geminicoccaceae bacterium (assembly GCA_036274135.1). Taxonomy (GTDB): domain Bacteria; phylum Pseudomonadota; class Alphaproteobacteria; order Geminicoccales; family Geminicoccaceae; genus DASUGG01. The sequence continues at coordinate 2,993 of DASUGG010000020.1, read as the reverse complement.
ACGGTCAAGCGCATGCCCCGCGAAGCTGCAGCTCCGGCCGCGCCGCCGGGTAGGGCGCGCCGGCCAGGCTGTGGGGCTGGCTCTCCTCGATCAGGACGTCGATCACGTCCCCCGCCTGCGCCCCGGGTGCGCGCAGATGTACCGGCTGGAGATAGGGCGTGCGGCCGACCATCTGGCCGTCGTGGCGGCCCGGCCGCTCCAGCAGCACCGGCAGGACGCGGCCCACGCTCGCCTGGTTGAACGCCGCGGCCTGGGTGGCGAGCAGCGACTGCAGCTCGGCCAGGCGCTCGCCCTTGACGGCGTCCTTGACCTGCCGGCGCATGCTGGCGGCGGGCGTGCCCGGGCGCGGGCTGTACTTGAACGAGAACGCCTGCGCGAAGCCGATCTCCTCGACCAGCGTCATGGTGGCGCGGAAGTCGGCGTCGGTCTCGCCCGGAAAGCCGACGATGAAGTCGGACGACAGCGCGATGTCGGGGCGGGCGCGGCGCAGGCGGTCGGCGATCCGCCGGTAGTCGTCGGCGCGGTGGCGGCGGTTCATCGCCTCGAGCACCGCATCCGAGCCGGACTGCACCGGCAGGTGCAGGAACGGCATCAGCTTGTCGACCGCGCCATGGGCGTGGATCAGATCGTCGGTCATGTCGCGCGGGTGCGAGGTGGTGTAGCGGATCCGCGCCAGGTCAGGCTCCTCGCCGAGCGCCGCGATCAGGCGGGCGAGGCTCCAGCTGCGGCCGTCCGGCGCCGCGCCGTGATAGGCGTTGACGTTCTGCCCGAGCAGCGTGATCTCGCGCGCGCCCGCCGCCACGAGCTGCCGCGCCTCCGCCAGGACCGCCGCGACCGGGCGCGATTCCTCGGCGCCGCGGGTGTAGGGCACGACGCAGAAGGTGCAGAACCGGTCGCAGCCCTCCTGGACCGTGAGGAAGGCCGAGACGCCGGCGCTGCCGGACGGACCCGGCAGCAGGTCGAACTTGCTCTCGACCGGGAAATCCGTGTCGATCACGCCGCCGCCGCGGCGCGCCCGGCGGTGCAGCAGCTCCGGCAGGCGGTGGTAGGCCTGCGGCCCCACCACGACGTCGATGAAGGGGGCACGCTCGAGCATCGCCGCGCCCTCGGCCTGGGCGACGCAGCCGGCGACGCCGATCACCAGATCGCCGCCGGCGGCCCGACGCTGCTCGCGCAGCCGGCGCAGCCGGCCGAGCTCCGAGTAGACCTTCTCGGCTGCCTTCTCGCGGATGTGACAGGTATTCAGGATGATCAGGTCGGCGTCGTCCGAACGGTCGACACGGGCGTAGCCGTGCGGCACCAAGGCGTCCGCCATGCGCGCCGAGTCGTACACGTTCATCTGGCAGCCGTAGGTCTTGATGAAGAGCTTCTTCGACACGCGTCAGCGGCCGATCGTCGATTCAGGAGCTTGCGACAAAGTTCACCAGCTTGGACGTGTGCCTGTCTTCTGACCCGGCGGCGATCCCCGGGCAGGGCGCCGCAGCATGTCTCTGCCGCACTGTTATGGGAAGCCTGCCGGCCCGCGTCAAGCACGCCGGGTCACCGTTTGCAGGACCGGCGTACGTCGAGCCGCTGCGGTATCCGACGTCCGCGCGGCGGGTCCGGCCGGGATGCGCCTGGCCGGAGGGCGGCGAGCGGTGTGCCGAGGCTCGCGCTCAGGCTCCGCCGCGACGGCTGCGGGCGCGCGGCTTGGTGCCGAGGCCGATCTTCTTGGCCAGATCGCTGCGCTGCTGGGCGTAGCTCGGCGCGACCATGGGGTAGTCGTCGGGCAGCATCCAGCGCTTGCGGTACTCCTCCGGCGTCATGTCGTAGCGGGTCTTCAGATGCCGCTTGAGCATCTTCAGCTTCTTGCCGTCCTCGAGGCAGATGATGTATTCCGGCGTTACCGACTTCTTGATCGCGACCGCGGGCTGCGGCCGTTCGGGCTGCTCGGGTGCGGGCGCCGGCGTCAGCGTGTTCAGGCTGCTGTACACCTGCCGGATGAGCTCGCCGAGCTCGCTCACGGCGACCGTGTTGTTGGAGACGTGCGACGCCACGATCTCCGTGGTCAGCGCCAGGAGTTCGTTTTGGCCCAACTTTTCAGACATAACGTTCTGCGCCTCGTGCGAGCTGGCTTGGCTAATTCACGTTTCGAAATATATTTCATGCCTTCTCTGGTGCAAGCGGTTTTTCCGGACGGCGAGTAGACGAGGTAAGAAACCGTGAACAAAGCGCAGTACAGCTTGGACATCACGGCCGAGGTCTGTCCATTGACGTTCGTGAAAACCAAGCTGTTGCTGGAGACCATGGCGAGCGGCGAGATCGCCTGCATTCGCCTGGGGAGCGGCGAGCCTCTCGACAATGTTCCCCGCACGCTGCGAGATCAAGGTCATAGTGTACTTGAACTTCGCCCGGAAACCCCGGGCGGCAAGATATATCAACTGGTGGTCATGAAGGGCGGCAGCAACTAGCCGCCGGCCCGACCAGCGGGGGCGGTCCGTGTACTACCGCGAGTTGAGCTCGGGGACAGTGGCGCCGGCCGGCCCTGACCGCGGCTTCAACGGACGCGCCAGCGCCTCCGCCAGATCGCAGCGCATCGTATAGGCGCTGACCCGGCTGCCGTCCGGGCGCACATAGTAGCCCTCGCGCTTGCCGACCTCGGTGAAGCCGAGCGCACGATAGAGCATCTGCGCCGTCACGTTGTCGGTCGCCACCTCGAGGAACAGGCTCACCGCGCCGGCGCGCCAGCAGCGCTCCATGCTTTCGCGCAGCAGCGCCGAGCCGATCGCCCGGCGGCGGTAGGCCGGGCCAACGCCGATCGACAGCAGCTCGCCCTCGTCGCGCACCACGCGGCACAGCGCGAAGCCGACACCGCGCACGCCGTCGAGCCCGACCAGATTGCGCTCGAACAGACGGGCGAGCAGCCCGAAGCCGCCGGGCAGGGCCAGCAGATGTGCGAGGTCCGCGCGGCTCCACGGATCGTCGAAGCAGGCCTGGTGAAGACGCGCCAGCCG
>DASUGG010000019.1:0-3642 GCA_036274135.1 Geminicoccaceae bacterium | reverse complement strand
TGCTTCGCGGAAAGCCGTGGGGCGCGACGCGGCCGGCCTGGCCGCGGCGGCCGAGCCATGCGGCGAGCTCGGTGACGCTGCGGGTGCCGCGGCTGGTCGGCCACTAACAGGCCGCCGGCGAGCGTGATTATGCGGGCATCGCCAGGCCGCCGCCACAGTAGCGCTGCGGCAGCACGCCCTTGCCGCGGCTCGTCATCGGCAGCTCTCGAACCCCGGTGGCGAGATGGTCAGCCGCTGAAGCGGTTGCTTCGCGGAAAGCCGTGGGGCGCGACGCGGCCGGCCTGGCCGCGGCGGCCGAGCCATGCGGCGAGCTCGGTGACGCTGCGGGTGCCGCGGCTGGTCGGCCACGACAGGCCACCGGCGAGCGTGATCACGCGGGCATCCGCCAGGCCGCCGCCACGGTAGCGCTGCAGCAGCACGCCCTTGCCGCGGCTCATCACCGGCAGCTCATCGACCGGGAAGAGCAGAAGCTTGCGGTTGCTGCCGACCACGGCGACGTGATCGCCCTCGGCGGGACAGGCGACCGCCAGGCGCTCGCCCTCGTCGAGATTGAGCACCTGCCTGCCGGCCCTGGTCTGCGCCGCCATCGCCGCCTCCTCGGCGATGAAGCCGCGCGCCGCGCTCGAGGCCAGCAGGACCCGGCCGTCGGGACGGTGCACCGCCAGCATCACCGGCTCGGCGCCGCGGCCGAGATCGACCTGCAGCCGCAGCGGCTCGCCCTGACCGCGGCCGCCGGGCAGCCGTTCGACCGGCAGCAGATAACCGCGACCGTCGCTGCTGATCAGCAGCAGCTTGTCGGTGCTCTGCGCCGGCAGCACGAAGCGTTCGGCGTCGCCCTCCTTGTACTTCAGCTCGGCGGGATCCTCGAGATGGCCGCGCAGCACGCGGATCCAGCCCTGATGCGAGCACACGACGGTCACCGGCTGACGCTCGACGGGCATGTCCAGCGCCTCGACGTCGACGGCCGGCGCCACGCCGAGCGTCGTGCGTCGGCCTCCGAGCGGCCCCTCCCCGAAGCGCGCGCCCGCCGCCGCGAGCTCTTCCTGCAACGTCGCCCGCCGCCTGGCCTCGTCGCGCAGCAGGATCCTGAGATGCCGCCCCTCGGCGCGCAGCGCGCGCTCCTCCTTGGCCAGCGCCTGCTCCTCGAGCCGGCGCAGGTTGCGCAGCCGCATGTTCAGGATCGCCTCGGTCTGCCGCTCCGACAGCTCGAACGCGCGCATGAGCTCGGTCTTGGGCTCGTCCTCCTCGCGGATGATGCGGATCACCTCGTCGAGGTTGAGATAGGCGATGCGGAAAGCTGCCAGGACCTCGAGCCGGTCCTCGATCTTGGCGAGGCGATGCCGGCTTCTGCGGATCAGCACGTCCATGCGGTGCGCGAGGTAGGCCTGCAATAGCTGGACCAGCCCCATCACGCGCGGCGTGCCCTGGGCGTCGAGCACGTTGAAATTGAGCGCCAGGCGGGTCTCGAGCTCGGTCTGGCGGAACAGCTGCTCCATCATCAGCTCGGCCGCCACCGTGCGCGACCGCGGCAGCAGGACGAGGCGGATCTCCTCGGCCGACTCGTCGCGCACGTCGGCCAGCAGCGGCAGCCGGCGCGCCGCGAGCAGCTCGGCGATCCGCTCGACCAGGCGCGCCTTCGGGACCTGATAGGGGATCTCGCTGACGACCACCTGGTATTGGCCGTGCGGAAGATCCTCACGCTGCCAGCGTGCCCGCAGGCGCAGGCTGCCGCGGCCGTGGCGGTAGGCCTCGACGACGTGCTCCCAGGGCTCGATCAGAACGCCGCCGGTCGGAAGGTCCGGTCCCTTGATGTCCTCGAGCAGCGCCTCGAGAGGGGTGTCCGGCCGGTCGAGCAGCCGGCACAGCGCGGCGCAGAGCTCGGCCACGTTGTGCGGCGGGATGCTCGTGGCCATGCCGACCGCGATGCCGCTCGTGCCGTTCGCCAGGAGGTTGGGCAAGGCCGCCGGCAGGACCACCGGCTCCTCGTCGCCGCCGTCATAGGTCGGCCGGAAGTCGACGGTGTCCTCGTCGATGCCGTCCAGCAGCGCCTGGGCGAAGGCGCTGAGACGCGCCTCGGTGTAGCGCATGGCCGCGGCGTTGTCGCCGTCGACATTGCCGAAATTGCCCTGGCCGTCGACCAGCGGATAGCGCTGCGCGAAGTCCTGCGCGAGGCGCACGAGGGAGTCGTAGATCGCGCCTTCGCCGTGCGGGTGATACTTGCCGATCACGTCGCCGACCACGCGGGCGGACTTCTTGGGGGCGCTGGCCGGCTCGAGCCGCAGCTTGAGCATCGCGTAGAGCACGCGGCGCTGCACCGGCTTGAGGCCGTCGCGCACGTCCGGCAGCGAGCGCGCCGTGATCGTCGAGAGGGCGTAGGCGAGATAGCGCTCGCGCAGGGCGTCGGCAAACGCCACGGGTCGGATCGGTTCGGTCTTGGGCGGCGCGGTCATGGCCTCTCACGATGCGCCCGAGCGGTCGAGCCGGTCGAGCCGGTCGAGCAGCAGCTGACGCATATGCGGCGCGGTGCTGTCGCAGGAATCGAACAGATGGCGGCGCAGGAACGCGCCGGTGAGCTGCAGGCCGGCGCGAATCTGCGCCCTGTCGGCAGGCCCGCCGCCGACCAGGAACGGCGGCAGCGGCAGCAGGCGGTCGGCATAGGGCGCCGCCGCGGCGCGGCTCACGGCCCGGCCGGTGCGCGGCGAGACGAAGGCGAGATCCTCGCTGCCGCCGGTCACGGCGCAGCTGCCGAGGTCGAGCCCGAAGCCCAGATCGGCGAGCAGGTCAAGCTCGAACCGCACATAGCCAACCCACCAGCCGTCGGCTTGAAGCAGTGCATCAATCAGCTCACCCAACGATCTGTACAGATTAGGGTGGGGATCACGCTCCGGCAAGCCCGCTTCGAGCAGCGCGCAGGCCGCGCAAAGGCCGGCCAGGCGGTCGGGCCGGTCGAGCAGCGGCGCCGCCACGGGCCGCGCCAGCTCCAGCGTGAAGGTGCCGAGCTGATCCGCGAGGCGCGCGCGCCAGGTCGCCTGCACGCGGTTGCCGATCTGATGCACCGGCCGCGCCCTGCGGCCGAGGCCGCCGCGCACCAGGCCTGCATGGCGGCCGTGCGCGGCCGTGAACACGCTGATCACCGCCGAGCTTTCGCCGTGGCGCCGCACCGCCAGGATGGTCCCCTCGTCGCGCCAGAGCATCACGCGCTCCGAGCGGCAGCGGTCAAGACGCCCCCCGGAGCGGCCGGCTCAGCCCGGGAACTCGAGCCCGAGCTCCTGATACCGCTCCGGATCCTCGGGCCATTTCCGCCGCACCTTGACGAACAGGAACAGGTGAACCCGCTTGTCCAGCATCGCCTCGAGCTCCCGGCGCGCCGCCTCGCCGACCGCCTTGATCTGCTGCCCGCCGCGCCCGAGCACGATCGCCTTCTGGCTCTCGCGCTGCACGTAGATCGTCTGGTCGATCCGGACCTCGCTGCCGTCCTCCGCTTCCGCCCAGCCCTCGGTCTCGACGGTCAGGCTGTAGGGCAGCTCGTGATGCAGCTGGCGGAACAGCTGCTCGCGGGTCAACTCCGCCGCCATGGCGCGCTGCGAGAGGTCGGAGAGCTGGTCCTCGGGGAAGAGCCAGGGGCCCTCGGGCAGATCCTGC
>DASUGG010000018.1:0-6955 GCA_036274135.1 Geminicoccaceae bacterium | reverse complement strand
GGTCCGTGAGCATGATCACCGCGGCGATACGCTCGATGTCGCCGCGCCGGATCCGGCCGCGCATGATGCGCTGACCGGCATGCCGCCCGACATAGGTGTCCAGGAGGGTGGTGGCGGTGCGGCGCAGCGCATAGATCTCGGCGAGCCGCGCGAGCGGCCGGCGCACCGCCTCGAGAGCGGCGAGGTCGGCTCCGGTGAAGCCGCCGGGCCGCATGGTCGTCCAGCTGACCGCGCGGACCTCGCCGCTGGTAAACGGAAGGGGTTGGATCAGGTAGTCGGTGACGCCCTCGGCGCGCAGTTCTTCGAAGATGCCGTAGTCCTGCGGGCAGTCCGGCGCCTCGATCCGCAGGCGGATCGGCTCCCCGGTCGCGTACACGCTTCGCACGGGGCTCCGGCGGTAGGTCTCGCTCTCGAGCATGTCATAGTTGGCCTCGGTCACCGCGACGCCCTCGCCGCGGCGCCACAGGAAGCGGCGCCCCATGACGTCGGGATGCAGCGTGGGCACGAACACCGCGACGCGATGCAGCGGCACGCCGCACGCCAGGAGCCGGTCGCACAACTCGGCCAGGACGTCCTGTGTCTGGCGCGCGGTCCGCGCGCCGCCGACCAGCCAGTCGACCACCGAAGCGACATCGTCCCGCGGACGGTTTGCATTCGTCATGATGGTTCGATCTGGCCTCGACGAATCGCGGCGGGCGCGTTAGGTCCTTGCTCGATGTCGTAGCCCTTGCGGCGACCCCTGCTGGATGGACCATCGCCGATGCGAGATCAAGGAGGATTGCCGGTCACCGCGTGGCGCCGGCTCGCGCTCGTGCCGCTGGCGATGAGCGTGGCGACGGCCTGCGGCCTCGCGCCGCCGGACGACTTCGCGCGCGAGGTCAACCGCTACTATGCGGCGCATGCCACCGAGGAGAACGGCGCCTGCCGGAGCCCGGAGATCGCCTCGGTGACCGAGCGGAGCGAGTCCGAGGGCGATCTGGTCACGGTGCGCTACACCTATTACGAGCCCGGCGCGCAGGCGACCGACTGGCAGACCGTGTTCCACAAGCCTGCGCCCTGCACCGGCACGGGCGAGCGGCAGTTCACGGTCGAGCGCACCAAGCTCGGCCTGGAGGTCGTCGGCATGAGCGGACCGCGGCGCGACTGATCCGCCATGAGCGACGACCTCTACCAGCGGCTCGGCGTCTCTCGCACCGCCAGCCAGGACGAGATCAAGAAAGCGTATCGCAAGCTCGCCAAGGAGCTGCACCCCGATCTGAATCCCGGCAAGCCGGACATCGAGGAGCGCTTCAAGGGCATCACGGCAGCCTATGACATCCTCTCCGACCCCGAGCGGCGCGGCCGCTACGATCGCGGCGAGATCGACGCGAGCGGCCAGGAGCGGCCTGAGCAGCGCTTCTATCGCGAGTATGCCGAAGATCCGTCGGCCGGACGCTTCTACACCCAGGAGGGCTTCGCCGACGAGGAATCGCTGCACGCCTTCTTTAGCGACCTATTCGGGGCCCGGGCCGGGCGGGAAGGACGTGGCGGGCGCGAGGGCATGCGGATGCGTATGCGCGGCGCCGACGTCTCCTATACCCTGCCGATCACCTTCCTGGAGGCGGCAAAGGGCGCCAAGAAGCGGGTGATGGTCGGCGGCGAGCAATCCATCGATCTGACCATCCCCGCCGGGGTGCGCGACCGCCAGACCCTGCGTCTCAAGGGCCAGGGCATGCCGGGCTTCGAGGGCGGGCCGCCGGGCGACGCCTATGTCGAGGTGCACATCCAGCCGCACGCCTTCTTCGAGCGCAAGGACAACGACATTCACCTCGAGTTGCCAGTCAGCCTCGCCGAGGCGGTGCTCGGCAGCCGCATCCAGGTGCCGACGATCGACGGGCCGGTCAGCATGACGGTGCCCAAGGGCTCCAACACCGGCGCGACGCTGCGCCTGCGCGGCAAGGGCATCGTCGATCCGGGGAGCGGCCGGCGGGGCGACCAATACGTCCATCTCAAGGTTGTGCTGCCGAAGAAGCCCGACGCAGAGCTCGAGAAGCTGGTCGAGCAGTGGGCGAAGACGCACGCCTATGACCCGCGCGCGGACATGGAGCGGCGATGAAGACGCTGTCGGAGGTGGTTGTCCTGATCGGCCGGATCGATCGGGTCGAGCTGCATCGCTGGATCGAGCTCGGCTGGGTGGCGCCGGCGCGCCCGGCCGGCCGAGCGGAGGCCGAGCCGGCCTTCTCCGACTTCGACATCGCGCGGGTGCGCCTGATCTGCGACCTGCGCCACGACCTGGCCGTCGAGGAGGAGACGATGCCGCTCGTGCTGTCGCTGCTCGATCAGCTGTACGCGCTGCGCCGCCAGATGAAGACGCTGATCGGCGCGCTGCGGCAGCAGCCCGACGAGGTGCGGCGCGCGATCATGGATGTGCTCGAGGCATCGCGCCGGCAAGGCGGCGCGCTCGACTAGGACCGGTGCGTGATCCCGGGCAGCGGGCGATCAGCGCGGCCCGCAGCCCGGCACGCCGTGCAGCCAGTCGAGCACGCTGCGGTTCAGGCGCGAGCGGTTGAGCATCTCGCCATAGTCGCCGCCGCCGTCAGCCGCGGCCACGCAGATCAGAGTCTTCGCGGCCACCGGGCGCGCCGGCCCCGCCCCCTAGGCCGCGCTTGTCGTGAGCTGCCGCCTGCCGCGCAGCCAGTGGTCGAGGCTCCAGGGACCGCCGCCGGCCGCGAACAGGTAGAGGAACACGAAGCAGAACAGGATGGCCGCATCGCCGCCGTTCACCGCCGGCGAGAAATGCTGCGGGGCATGCGCCATCCAGTAGGCGACCGCCATCATGCCGGACAGGATGAAGGCGACCGGCCGCACGAACAGGCCCAGGAGCAGCAGGGCGCCGCCAAAGGTTTCCAGGATGCCGGCGAGGCCCATCAGGGAGAACAGCTCCGGCCCGGGACTGTCGGAGGGCGGAAAGCCGAGCAGCTTCTGGGTGCCGTGCTCGAAAAAGATCAGGGCGGCCACGATGCGCAGGACGCTGAGCAGCCGTGGCGCCCAGACCGTCTGAAGAGTATCCATCGCCGAGGTTCCTCCTGGATCAGGCACGAGTTGCGTGAGGCCGGGGGGCGCCGCCATCGCGGCCACGACCTGTCGCGAGCAGAAGCGCGTCGGCGCGGCGCCGCGAAGAGGCATATGGACGCAGGCGGCCACACGATGCCGTGCGTCGGCCGGTCGCGAGCTGGATCTGCTCGATCGGCCTGCCACCCTTAACGAGCTGGATCTGCTCGAGCCGCCCCCCATCTTATGGAGTCGGAGTCAGCGTGCTGCGGCTCGTATCGGCGCAGGATTGGCAATCGGCGCGCGCAACCGGGAGGCAGGTGTGACGAGCGGACTCGCCGAGATTCGCAAGACGATCGAGCTGGATGCGCCGCTGATGCGCGCCTTCGAGGTGTGGACCGGGCATGTCGGACGCTGGTGGCCGCTGGCGGAGCACTCGATCGGCAAGGCGGATGCCACCGGCTGCTTCATCGAGCCGAGAGTCGGCGGGCGGCTGTACGAGACGACGCGGACCGGCGACGAGCATCTCTGGGGCACGATCGCGGTATGGGAGCCGCCACGCCGTCTCGCCTACAGCTGGCATCCGCAGGTCGACCTCAGCGAACGGACCATGGTGCTGGTCATGTTCACGCCGCTCGGGCCGCGCCGTACGCGCCTCACCCTGACCCATACCGGCTGGCAGCCGGGCCAGGAGGAACGGCGCTCCAACTATCACAGCGGCTGGGACGGCGTGCTGGAGCACGGCTACGTCGCCTATCTCACGGCCGCGCAGAACGGCGGCTGAGGAAGCTGTTTCACGCGGCCGGCCGCGAGGCGGCGCTCGGGCAACTGCCGAAGCTGTGATCCCTGGCGAGGCGGTCGCTGTCCTAGAAGCGCATGGTCACCTCGACGGTGTCGCCGTCGCGCTCGACGCTGACGTGGTCGCAGGCTCTCTTGGCGAGCCGCAGCATCCTGGCGTTGCTCGCCAGGATCTCGGCGGTGAAGCCCAGAAGGCCGCGCTGGCGCGCATACTCGATCAGCCGTTGCTGCAGCGCGCTGCCCAACCCCGTGCCCTGCCATTGCGGCAGGATCATGTAGGCGACCTCGGCCATGTTGGTGGACGGGTTGACGAAGTAGCAGGCGCTACCGACGACCTCCTCTCTCTCCCGATCGCCGACCACGGCCAGAAAGGCGACCGCGGTGTCATAGTTGACGTTGCAGTAGCGCTCTGCCTCCTGCAGCGTCATCGATTTCAGGCGTTGGAAGAACCGCGTGTAGACGTCGTCGGGCGGCAGGTCGTAGAACAGTGCCTGCAAGGATCCTGCATCGCTGGCGCGGGCCGGCCGCAACAGCACCGACCGGCCGTTCTTCAGGACGACGTGCCGCTCTTCCTCGATGGGATAGGGGACGCTGCTCTGCAGCGACTGCTCGGCGCGCACATAGCCGAGCCGCTTGGCCTCGTCGAGCAGCCAGGGGCGGAAGTTGGGGTGGGCGATCTCGATCAGCGCCAGGGCGCGCTCACGAATCGACCGGCCGAACAGATAGGCGATGCCGTATTCGGTGACGACGTAATGCACGTCCTGCCGCGCGATGGTCACGCCCTCGCCTTCGTGCAGCAGCGGCCGGATGCGCGACTGGCCGTCGTCCGGCGTTGTCGATGGCAGACAGATGATCGGCTTACCGCCTTCGGAGAGGGCTGCGGCCCGCAGGAAATCGGGCTGTGCGGCGACGCCGCTGTAAAACTCCCCCTCGAACTGGTCGGCGCAGACCTGCCCGGTCAGGTCGACGGCGAAGGCCTGGGTGATCGACACCAGGTGCCGGTTCTTCGCCATGATCGCCGGATCGCAGACATATTCGATGGGATGGAAGGAGAACAGGGGATTGCCGTCGATCAGCCGGTACAGCCGCTCGCTGCCGATGCAGAAGCTGGCGACGATCTGCCCCTGATGGATCGATTTGCGCCTGCCGGTGATCACGCCCTGCTCCACGAGCGGCACGATCGAATCGCCGATGACGTCGGAGTGAATCCCGAGGTCGCGCCGGTTCTCGAGCTGCCGCATGGCCTCGTTGGGAATGCGGCCGGGACCGACCTGCAGGGTGGCGCCGTCGCCGATGATGCCCGCGATGTAGCGGGCGATCTGATGACCGACCTCGTCGGCGGGCTCGTGGATATACTCGATGACCGGTACGTCCGCCCAGACGAACCGGTCGATGTCGTCGACATGCAGGAAGGTCTCGCCCATGGTGCGCGGCATGTTCGGATTGATCTCGGCCAGGACGGTCCTGGCATTGCCGACCGCGGCGGGGACGATGTCGACGGACACGCCGAGGCTCACATAACCGTACCGATCGGGCCGCGAGACCTGAATGAGCGCCGCATCGAGGGCGATCCTGCGATTCTCCAGGAGCGCCGTCACCTGCGCGATGGAGATAGGGATGTAGTCCGCCTTGCCTTGCGCCACCGCAAGCCGGTTGTCCGTGCCGACAAAGAACGAGCGATGCTGGTAGCTGGTGCTGACCTTGCCATTCTCGACCGGGATCGCGCCGTTGGTCAGGAAATGCCAGAAGGTGACGTCCGGCGGCGGCGGACGGCGGTTCTCGAGCGCGGCCACCAGGCTGCGCGGCGTGGCGCAAGCGGTGCCGATGAAGACCTGCTCGCCGGGTCGGATGTCGGCGACCGCGTCCTCGGCGCTCACCAGCTTGCGCAGCACGTTGTCGGGGAGCTGCTGCGCCGCCGACGCCAGTTTGTCGCGAGCCATGGCCAATTTCCCTTCGTCGGACGGCGGCGGTGCATCCCGCCCCTAGCTTGCTTCGGGCGGGGGCTGACGACAAGCTGCGAGCGCTCACGAAAGGAGTTAGGAGTGTGGTTCGACGACGAGGTCGGCCACATGGACGCCGTCATGCTCGCCGGCAGGAGAAGGTCGTGCACGCGCCGATCGTGCAGCGGATCCCATGACGGTATGATGCCTGTGACCTGCCGGCGGACGCGTACGCGTATTTTGGGCTGCTCACAGAACTTCCGGCAGGGCAAAAGCGCTCGACGACTATCTGTCCGATTCGCTGCTTCGCTCGGGCGTGGAGCGGCAGCTCGAGATCATCGGCGAGGCGGTAAGCAAGCTGTCGCGGGCCGATCGGACGACGGCGGCAAGGCTCACGGGGCGACGCCGGATCCATCGCCTTACGCAACATCCTAATCACGGCTACGCCCGCCACGAGGTCCAGCGCCTGCTGGCTGACTAGCGGCCAGTCAGGCGCGCCGCTTCTCGTCGGCGAGCGGCGGCGCCAGGACCCGCGCCAGGTAGTCGCCGGTATAGCTGCCGGCGGTCTGGGCGACGTGCTCGGGCGTGCCGGCGGCGACGATACGGCCGCCGCCGCTGCCGCCCCCGGGACCGAGGTCGATGACGTGGTCGGCGGTCTTGATGACCTCGAGATTGTGCTCGATCACCACCACCGTGTTGCCCTGCTCGACCAGCGCCTGCAGGACCTCCAGGAGCTTGCGCACGTCCTCGAAATGCAGGCCCGTCGTGGGCTCGTCGAGGATATAGAGGGTATCGCCGGTCGCCCGCCGCGACAGCTCCTTGGCGAGCTTGACGCGCTGCGCCTCGCCGCCGGATAGCGTGGTCGCCGACTGGCCGAGCTTGATGTAGCCGAGCCCGACCTTCTGCAGGGTCTCGAGCTTGTGGCGGATCGGCGGGATGGCGTGGAAGAACTCGACGCCGCTCTCGACCGTCATGTCGAGCACGTCCGCGATCGACTTGCCGCGATATTTGACCTCAAGGGTCTCACGGTTGAAGCGGCTGCCGTGGCAGACGTCGCAGGTCACGTACACGTCGGGCAGGAAGTGCATCTCGATCTTGATGACGCCGTCGCCCTGGCAGGCCTCGCAGCGGCCGCCCTTGACGTTGAAGCTGAACCGGCCAGGCTTGTAGCCGCGCGCGCGGGCCTC
>DASUGG010000017.1:0-5535 GCA_036274135.1 Geminicoccaceae bacterium | reverse complement strand
GATAGCCATGCAGGACGTGCTGAGATCCGTCGACCGGCCGGTGCTGATCGCGTTCGGCTTCATCGTCGTGATGCTGCTCGCCGGCAGCCTCTATTCGAGCAACTTCCTCTCGGCCACCTACCTGCTGCAGCAGCTCCAGGTCGCGGCCTTTCTGGGCATCATCGCATCCGGCCTGATGCTGGTGATCCTGCTCGGCCACATCGACCTCTCGATCCCCTGGATCGTCACCGTCGGCGGCATGATGTCGACCGCGGCGGCCGGCTGGTGGGGTGAGGCCGGCGTCGCGCTCGCGATCCCGTTCGGCATGCTGTGCGGCCTCGTCTTCGGCCTGTTCAATGGCCTCGGCGTCGCCTTCCTGCGCATCCCGTCGATGATCTTCACCCTCGGCGTCAACGCCGTGGCCCAGGGTCTGATGGTCCTGCACACCGGTGGCTTCGCGCCCCAGGACCACGCGACCGACCTGATGCACTGGCTGGCGACCCGGCACACGCTGGGCATTCCCAACGCGTTGTTCGTCTGGCTGGCGGTCGGCCTCGTGATCGTGTTTATCCTGAAGCGCACGCCGCTCGGCCGCTACGTCTTCGCGATCGGCAACCGCGAGGGCGCGACCTATCTGTCCGGCGTGAACACGCGAGCCGTGCTGATCGCCTGCTTCGGCATCAGCGGCATGTGCGGCGCGCTCGCCGGCACCATGATTGCCGGCTACTCGACCAAGGCCTATCAGGCGATGGGCGACCCCTATCTCCTGCCGGCGATCGCCGCGGTGGTGCTGGGCGGCACGCACATCCTGGGCGGCCGCGGCACCTATCTGGGCACCGTCGCCGGCGTGATTCTGATCAGCCTGCTGCAGAGCATCCTGTCGGTCATGCAGATGCCGGAGGCCGGCCGCCAGGTCATCTACGGCGTCGTGATCATCGTGATGCTGCTGGTCTACGGCCGCGGCGAGCGGGTGCAGGGGTGAGCCGGCGGCGCGGCCGGCCCGACCGATGAAGCTGCGGAGGACGCCATGAGCCCCGATTTCGAGATCCTCGACCCACGCTTCGGCCGCTACCTGCTGGGCAACTGCTGGGTCGAGAAGCTGTATACCGGAACCCTGTGGGCCGAGGGCCCGTGCTACTTCGCCGACGGCAACTTCCTGGTCTGGAGCGACATCCCGAACGATCGCATGATGCGCTGGGTCGACGGCCTGGGCGTCAACGTCTTCCGCCTGCCGGCGAACAACACCAACGGCCACACCCGCGACCGGCAGGGGCGGCTGGTGTCCTGCGAGCACGGCGCGCGCCGGGTCAGCCGCACCGAGCTCGACGGCAGCATCAGCGTGCTCGCCGACCGCTATCGCGGCAAGCGGCTGAACTCGCCCAACGACGTCGTCGTGAAGTCCGACGGCAGCGTCTGGTTCACCGATCCGACCTACGGCATTGACAGCGACTACGAGGGCCACAAGGCGGAGAGCGAGATCGGCGCCAGCTACGTCTACCGCCTCGATCCGGCGGGCGGCGAGCCGCAGGTCGCGGCCGACGATTTCGTCAAGCCGAACGGCATCGCGTTCTCGCCGGACGAGCGCATTCTCTATGTCAGCGACACCGGCGCGACGCACGTGCCCGACGGGCCGCGGCACATCCGCGCCTTCGACGTCGAGGGCGCGAGCCTGCGCAACGGCCGCGTCTTCGCGGTCTGCGAGCACGGCCTGTTCGACGGCTTCCGCCTCGACACCGAGGGCAACCTCTGGGCCAGCGCCGGCGAGGGGGTCAACTGCTACACGCCGGCGGGCGAGTTGCTCGGCCGTATCAGGGTGCCCGAGACGGTGTCGAACTGCGCCTTCGGCGGCCCCAAGCGCAACCGCCTGTTCATGACCGCGACGACCTCGCTGTATGCGGTCTTTCTCAACGCCCGGGGCGTGCAGACGCCCTGAGCGGAGACGCCGCGCCGGGGCCTGACGCGAGGCATCGGCGGATCTTGTCGGAGTTTCCGGCGCGCCTGCGGAGGATAGGCCGATGCCCTATCTTGCGATGTTCCTGCTGATCCTGCTGGCCGGACTGCTCGCGACCTGCTTCTTTTAGCGATGATGGATGTTGCCGGCCGACAGATGCGCAAGAAGGCCCGCGCGCAGGCGGAGGACCGATCGGCGCCGACGCCGGCCGTCGGCGCGGGCGACGGGCCGCCGGATCTGGCCGTGATCGTGCCGACGCTGAACGAGAAGGACAATATCGAGCCGCTGCTGGCGCGGCTCGGCGAGGCGCTCGCCGGCATCGCCTGGGAGGCGGTGTTCGTCGACGACGATTCGCAGGACGGCACAGGCGCCCTTCTGCTCCACCTGCAGAGCACCCGGCCGAACGTGCGCGTGATCCGGCGGATCGGCCGGCGCGGCCTGTCGTCGGCCTGCATCGAGGGCATGCTGGCGACCGGCGCGCCGTTCCTCGCGGTGATCGACGCCGACCTGCAGCACGACGAGACCATCCTGCCGCGCATGCTCGAGACCCTGCGCGCGCGCGACCTCGACGTGGTGGTCGGCTCGCGCTTCTCCGACGGCGGCGGCGCCGGCGCGCTCTCGTCCGGCCGCCTGCTGCTCAGCCGGTTCGGCAGGCTGCTCAGCCGCGCCGTGTCGCACGCCGACCTCAGCGATCCGATGAGCGGCTACTTCGTGCTGCGCCGCTCGTTCTTCGAGGAGACCGTGCGCCGCCTGTCGGGCCAGGGCTTCAAGATCCTGCTCGATCTGTTCGCCTCGGCGCCGCGGTCCGTGCGCTTCGCCGAGGTCCCCTTCACCTTCCGGCCGCGCCACAGCGGCCGGAGCAAGCTCGATACCCTGGTGATGCTCGAATATGTGACCCTGCTCAGCGACAAGCTGCTCGGCCCCTACTTCCCGACCCGCTTCGTGATGTTCGTCCTGGTCGGGCTGTTCGGCGTCGTCGTGCATCTCTCGGTGCTCGGGCTGGCGCACAAGATCATGCTGCTGCCTTTCTACTCTTCGCAGATCATCGCCACCTTCAGCGCCATGACGATCAATTTCAACCTCAACAACCTTTTGACCTATCGAGACAGGCGGTTGTCCGGCATCCATCTCGTCTACGGCCATCTGTCATTTTATCTGATCTGCAGCATCGGCGCGCTCGCCAATTTCCAGATCGCCGAGATGCTGTTCGAGCGGCGCGTGCCGTGGATGATCGCCGGTTTCCTCGGCGCGATGATCAGCTCGGTCTGGAACTACGGCGTCAGCTCGACGATCACCTGGAAACGGCACACCCGCCCCGATGCCTGAGGGGCGCGGCGCAGGGGGCGGCTCCGCGGCTCCCTGGAGCCGGGACGCAGTGCTGCGGCTCGCCCTGCTGCTGGCGCTGCTGTTCTGCGCCTACGGCATGCATTGGGGCGTCTCCGAGTCGTGGAACCCCGATGCGATGGTGCATCGCAACCTGTTCGACGAGGATCAGCCTCCCCTGCGGCCGATCAACTTCCTGAAGCCGCCCTTCCATACCTATCTCAGCTTCGTCCTGGTCCGCGGCCCGTTGCGCGCCCTGACCTGGCCCTTCGGCATCGACGGCTCGTATCGCCGCATCGCCGAGATGCTGCTCGCCCGTCTGCTCACCGCGGCGATGTTCCTCGGGCAGGTCGTCCTCGTTTTCGTCGTCAGCCGGCGCTTCTTCGGCCTGACCGCCGCCCGCGTCGCGAGCCTGCTGCTGGCGACCAGCGCCGGCTTCGTCGCGTTCAGCCATTTTCTCACCGCCGACATCCCTGTCGCCTTCTGGATGCTGCTGGCCTTCTGGAGCGCCCAGAACATCCTGCTGTGCGGCCGCAGGCGGGACTACGTCCTGGCCGGCCTGTTCACCGGCCTCGCGGCGGCGACCAAGTACAACGGCCTCGCCATCGGCATCGCCATCGTCGTCGCCCACTGGCTCGCCGGCGACCGGCGCCTCCTCGCGACCGAGTGGTCGGTCTGGCGGCGGCGCCTGTTCGATCCCGGCCTCGTGCTGGGCATCGGCATGGTGGTCGTCGGCTTCGTGCTGGGCAATCCGTACGCCGTGCTCGACGCGCCGGGCTTCGTCGGCGACTTCATGTTCAATCTCGTGACCACACCGGTCTATGGCGGGATCTCGCAGGAGATCGGCTACCGGACGTTCTTCTGGCACCTCGTCGAGATCTTCGGGCTGCCCGCCTCGCTGCTGCTCGGCCTCGGGTCTCTGTACGCGCTGTCGCGGCTGGTCCTGCGCAAGGCGGACCGCCGCGAGGCCGACGGCCTGCTGATGCTGCTGCCGGTGATCGCGCTGTACTACGCCTATTTCGGCTCCTTCGGCCGGCTCGAGACCCGCTTCGTGCTGCCGGTCGCGCCCTACTGGCTGATGCTGATCGGGCCGCTTTGCGCCGCGGCCCGCCTGAAATATCTGGCGCCGCCGCTCGCCGCCGTGCTCGCCTACAACGTCGTCTGCAGCCTCTATGTCGGCTGGCGCTTCACGCACGATCCGCGCATGGCCGCGCGGGCGTGGATCAACGAGCACGTCGCCGAGGGCAGCACCGTCGAGTATACGCCGCACGCGCCGCGCCCCGACCGCTTCATCCGCCAGTTCGAGGCCGTGCCGATGCCGCCGGTGAGCGGCCGCCAGATCCTGTTCCGGGACATTCTCGGCGACAATCCGTGGGTCGCGGACCGTCTGGCGCAGTTCGAGCCGAGCGGCGATGTCGGCTGGTACAGGGTCGACGCCCTGGCGCGCCGCCGGCCGGACTACGTCTGGATCGACTCGCTGGAATACGAGCGGTTCTTCTCGCAGATGGAGGCCGGGCAGTTCCCGCAGGTGCGCCGCTACTTCGCGGATCTCCTGCAGGGAAGATCCGGCTACGCGATCGTCTTTGACGCCGTGAACCCCAGCGTGCCCTGGTGGCTGTATCCGCGCAAGATCGACTTTCTCGACAACCGGGTCACCCTCCTGCGACGGCCCATGGCGCCGGAGGCTCCGGCTGCGCCCTGAGCGCGCCGGCACAAGCGCCGGCGGCGAGGCGCCGGGGCGTTGCCCAGCCCCGTTTACTTCGCGGGAACGGCTTGATAGACATCCGCTCGCCTCCGGGAGTTCGCCGGCCGAGGGTTGGAGAGCGTCGCCCATGAAACTGCTCGCTGGCAACAGCAATCGGCCGCTCGCCGAAGCGATCGCCGCCTTTCTCGGCACGCCGCTGACCGACGCCACCGTGCAGCGGTTCGCGGACATGGAGGTGTTCGTCGAGATCCACGAGAACGTGCGCGGCGCCGATGTGTTCGTCATCCAGTCGACGTCGTACCCGGCGAACGACCACCTGATGGAATTGCTGATCATCATCGACGCGCTGCGCCGCGCGTCGTCCCGGCGCATCACGGCGGTGATCCGGCGGGCCGACGCGCGCCTGAGCGCGTCGATGCAGACCAGAAGCTCCATCAGATTGTCGTTCGCCGGATAGGACGTGGACTGCACCAGGAAGACGTCCTCGCCGCGCACGTTCTCGTGGATCTCGACGAACACCTCCATGTCCGCGAACCGCTGCACGGTGGCGTCGGTCAGCGGCGTGCCGAGAAAGGCG
>DASUGG010000016.1:0-3706 GCA_036274135.1 Geminicoccaceae bacterium | reverse complement strand
AGGGAGTCGTTGCCGGCGCCGCCGTCGAGGAGGTCGTCGCCGTCGCCGCCGGTGATGTAGTCGTGACCGGCGCCGCCTAGAAGGAGGTCGTCGCCGTCGTTGCCGTCGAGACGGTCGTTGCCGGCGCCGCCCTCGAGCCGGTCGCGACCGTCGCCGCCGTGCAGCTGGTCGTCGCCGTCGCCGCCGTCCAGCAGATCGTCGCCATCGGTGCCGTACAGGTTGTCATTGCCGGCGCCGCCGTACAGCTCGTCGTTTCCGTCGTTGCCCCACAGGCCGTCGTCGCCCGCATCGCCATGCAGGACGTCGTCGCCGTCGTTGCCCCTCAGCTGGTCGTGGCCGTCGCCGCCCCGGAGATCGTCGCGTCCCTTGCCGCCGTACAGGCAGTCGTTGCCGGCGCCGCCGTCGAGGAGGTCGTCGCCGTCGTTGCCCTTCAGCTGGTCGCCGCCGTCGCCGCCGATCAGGAGATCGTTGGCTTTGCTGCCGGACTTCTTGGCCATTGCTCTTCCCCCGAGAGTGACCGATGCCAGAGGCTCGTCCAGGGTCGCGATGCGCGTCGCGGTCACGGCGTTTGGATCAGCGATGCGCAGTCGAGAGCGCGACGAAGCGAAATAATACGTCTTCGCTCCTCAGCAATACAAGACAACAGATTTTAGTGTTGACGTAATCCTAAGGTAATAACAAGAATTGCCTAACAAAGCGTAAACCCTGATGTTGGCCGCGCCGACGCTCGGCGAGCGCGACCGGGGAGAGGACATGGCGAGCGAACGTGCGCAAGCGGCGGCGCAGGCCGCGGCGGGCGAAGACCAGGCGGCGGGCGGCGAGCGATCCTGGCTGGTCGTGCTCGTGCTGAGCCGCGCCTTCGTCACGCTGATCTTCATGACCTACGCCGCGAGCCTGCCGACGCTGAGCCGCGAATGGGCGATGAGCGCGACGCAGGCCGGCCTCGTGCAGACCGCCTTCTCGGCCGGCTTCGCGGTCTCGCTGTTCGCGACCTCGTGGCTCGCCGACCATGTCGGCGCGCGGCGGATGTTCTTCTGGTTCTGCTGGCTCGGCGCGGCGGCCGCCCTGGCGTTCGCCCTGTTCGCCCGGTCGTTCGAGCAGGCGCTCTGGCTCTACGGCCTCGTCGGGTTCACCCAGGGAGGCTCCTACACGCCGGCGATCATGCTGGTGGCGCAGCGGCTGCCGCCGGCGCGGCGCGGCGCCGCGGTAGGCTGGGTGCTAGCGGGCATGTCGGCCGGCTATGTCGGCTCGATCAGCCTGACGCAGGGGTTGATCGCGACCTTCGGCTACCGCGCCGCCCTGCTGGCCTGCGCGCTAGGCACCGTCGCCGGCGCCGTGTTCGGCTCGATCGCGGCGGCGCGCGCGGCGAACCGGACCGCCGGCCGGACGCCGCCGGCGGGCCACGTCGCCATGCTCACGGACCGTCGCTCGCTGCTCCTGACCGTCGGCTATGTCGGGCATTGCTGGGAGCTGTTCGGCATGTGGGCCTGGGCGCCGGCGTTCCTGCTGGCGAGCCTCGGCGACCGCTTCACCCTCGGTGCCGTCGGGCTCGGCATCGCGATCGCGATGGCCCTGCACCTCTCGGCCTTCTTCGCCTCCTTCACGCTGGGGCAGGCCTCGGACCGCTACGGCCGGCGGGCCGTGCTGCTCGCGGTCGCCGCGGTCGGCGCGCTCTGCTCGTTCGGCTTCGGCTGGTCCGGCGCCCTGCCGCCGCTGCTGCTGCTGAGCTTCGCGACGC
This sequence comes from Geminicoccaceae bacterium, assembly GCA_036274135.1. Taxonomy (GTDB): domain Bacteria; phylum Pseudomonadota; class Alphaproteobacteria; order Geminicoccales; family Geminicoccaceae; genus DASUGG01. The sequence continues at coordinate 1,968 of DASUGG010000016.1, read as the reverse complement.
TGTACGGCTTTGCCGCCCTCGGCGATTCCTCGGTCCTGTCGACCGCGATGAGCGAGGCGGTGCCGCCCGCCTATCTGGGTCGGGCGCTGGCGATCCGCTCGATTCTCGGCATCGGCGTCGGCGCGGCTGCGCCGGCGGCCTTCGGCGCGATCCTCGACGTCAGCGCGCCCGGCCACGGCTGGGGATGGGCGTTCGCGCTGATGGCGGTCGGCGGCGTGATCGCCAGCCTGTGCGCCGCTCTCCTGCCGGACGACGCCCCGCCGCGGGCCGCGCCGCCGCCTGCCGGCCGTGCCGCTCAGGCCCGCCGTTAAGGGATCATTAACCTTGTGGGCGTACCCGGAAGCCGTGGTCGGATCGAGCGCGGGGAGGTGCCAGGCGCCGCCATGGTCGAAGGGGAGCAGCCGACGCCGCTCGACGACGCGCTGCGACAGGCGCGCCGGGGGCTGCTGGTGGTGGCCGGGCTCAGCCTGTTCCTCAACCTCCTGGCGCTGACCTCGCCGCTCTACATGTTCCAGGTGTTCGACCGCGTGCTCGCGAGCGGCCGGGTCGAGACCCTGGTGGCGCTGACGGCCGTCGCCGCCTTCGCGCTGCTCTGCCTCGGCGCGCTCGAGGTAATCCGCGCGCGGGCGCTCGGCCGCATCAGCACCTGGCTCGATCGCGCCCTGGCGCGCACGGTGCTCACCGCGAGCCTCGGCGAGGCGCTGGCCGGCCGGCCGATCGGCGGCCAGGCGATGGCTGATCTGGCGCAGCTGCGCGGTTTTATCAACAGCCAGGCCGTCTTCTCGATCCTCGATGCGCCCTGGACGCCGGTCTTCGTCGCGGTGATCTGGCTGCTGCACCCGTGGCTCGGCGTGCTGGCGCTGCTGAGCGCTCTGCTGCTGTTCACGCTCGCGCTGGCCAACGAGCTGCTGACCCGCGCGCCGCTGGCCAGCGCCAGCCAGGCATGGCTGACGGCGCAGCGCGATTACGAGACGGCGCTGCGCAACGCCGAGGTCGTCCAGGCGATGGGCATGCTGCCGGCGCTGCTGGCGCGCTGGCAGGGCGATCAGCAGCGGGTGCTCGACGGCCAGGCGTTGGCCGGCGACCGCACCGGGCTGATCTACGGCACCTCCAAGTTCGCGCGTCTGCTGGTGCAGATCGCGATCCTCGGCCTCGGCGCCTATCTGGTGCTGGAGGGCGCGCTGACCGGCGGCGGCATGATCGCGAGCTCGATCCTGCTGGGCCGGGCGCTGGCGCCGGTCGAGCAGGCGATCGGCGCCTGGAAGAGCTTCGTCGCGGCGCGTGCCGCGCACGACCGGCTGCGGCGGCTGCTGCAGCGCCATCCGGGCGAGGCGGCGGCGATGCAGCTGCCGGCGCCGGAGGGACGCATCTCGGTCGATCAGCTGAGCTTCCGGGCGCCCGACGGCCGCCCGATCCTCAAGGGCGTGTCGTTCGAGCTGGCGGCCGGCGAGGTGCTGGCGGTCGTGGGCCCCTCGGCCTCTGGCAAGTCGACGCTCTGCCGCCTGCTCACGGGGGTCTGGCCGCCGAGCGGCGGGAATGTCCGCCTAGACGGCGCCGAGGTGCATCGCTGGGACCGGGTCGAGTTCGGTCGCCATGTCGGCTATCTGCCCCAGGACGTCGAGCTGTTCGCCGGCAGCGTGCGCGACAACATCGCGCGCATGGCCGAGGCGCCCGACGAGGCGGTCGTCGCCGCGGCGCAGCTCGCCGGCGTGCACGACATGATCCTGCACCTGCCCGAGGGCTACGCGACCGAGGTCGGGCCGCAGGGCACCATCCTGTCCGGCGGCCAGCGGCAATGCGTCGGGCTCGCGCGGGCGATGTTCGGCGCGCCGCGCGTCGTGGTGCTCGACGAGCCGAGCGCCAGCCTCGACCAGGTCGGCGAGAGCGCGGTGCTCGACGCCATCGGCCGCCTCAAGGCGCGCGGCAGCACGGTGGTCCTGGTGGTGCACCGGCCGCGCCTCTTGAGCC
>DASUGG010000015.1:0-5923 GCA_036274135.1 Geminicoccaceae bacterium | reverse complement strand
GTCTTGCCGACGCCGGCCTCGCCCGTGAGGATCGGATTGTTCTGCCGGCGGCGCATCAGGATGTCGATGACCTGGCGGATCTCCTCGTCGCGGCCGACGATCGGATCGATCCGGCCGCGCCGCGCCTGCTCCGTCAGATCGACGGTGAAGCGGCGCAACGCCTCCTGCTTGCCCATCTGCGCCGGCGCCATCTCGCCGGCGGCGGGCGCACCGCCGTCGGCGAGCGGCTCGACCTCCTGCTCCTCGGGCGACCCCTTGGTGATGTCGGCGAACCGCTCGCTCAACTCGTCGGCGCGGATCTTGCGCAGCTCGCCCGACAGCGAGGCCAGCGCCATGCGCAGGTTGTCGTCCTTGAGCATGCCGACCAGCAGATGGCCGCTGCGCACCCGCCGGGTGTCGTACATCAAGGTGGCATAGAGCCAGCCCTGCTCGACCGCGCTCCATACATGGATCGAGAAGTTCGGCGCGCTTGCGCCGCGCGGTAGCTTGTCCAGCGCGCGGGTCAGGTCGCGGTCGAGCTGCGCCGGATCGAGCTCGAAATGCTGTACCACGCAGTGCAGGTCCGAGTTCACCTGCTGCAGCAGCTGATGCAGCCAGTGCGACAGCTCGACCTCGGGGTTGCCACGCCGCTGGCAGTACTCGGTCGCGCTCTCGATCGTCTTGTAGGGGATCTCGGCGAGCTTGCCGAACAACGCTGCGGGACTGATCTCAGCCATGACGATGCCCTCTTTTTTCAATGTGCTTGGGCGCGCACGGTGCGCAGCCGGTCGATGTCGAGAACCAGATCGTCCGCGTCGCGCCGGCGCGCCGGCCAGCCGAACCAGCTGGTGAGACCGAGCCGGGTGCGGCCGTCGAGCCTTGCCGCCGGGACCTCGTCATGCTTCAGGACGAGCTGCAGGTCCCATTCGAGCGCATCGCCGACCGCCAGGCGCACGATCTCCTGCAGGCGGCCGAGCGAGCGGCTGCCCGGCAGGAAACGCTGGAAGTCCGCGAAACCGAGCGGGCCCAGGCGGATGCGGAAGCGGTGCTGGCGCTGGAAGCTGCGCGCGCCCGCGACCGCGTCGACGCCGAGCCGGCCGCGGATGCCGAGATAGAGGCGGGTCTCCTCCGGCAAGGTGAGCCAGCCGCCGGCGAAGCTCTCGATCGCGACGCCGACCTCGAACAGCTGCTGCAGCGCCTGGCGCAGGCCCGACGCATGGCGCGTCTGGCCGGCGAGGTAGCCGGCGTGGAACAGCTCGGCGTCGCGCTGCCACCGGTCGCTGGCCGCGACGGGCCGAGGCCCGATGCCGGCCAGGCCGCCGACATAGCCGGCATAGCGCGCCTCGTCCGGACGGTCATGGTCGACCGCCGGCTGCGCGTCCGCCCAGGCGCGGTAGAACAGCAGCAGCAGGCGATGGTGAAAGATGTCGGCGAACCGGGCGAAGGTCGGGTCGCGCTCCTGATCCTGCCGGCGGCGGGCATAGTCGGTGAGATGGGTCGGCAGCGGTCCGTGCGGCCCGAACAGCCCGAAGAAGCGCACCCACAGGCGGGCAGGCCCCGCCGTGCCGCCAGGCACGAACGCCGACAGGTTGGCCGGCGGGAAGGCCAAGTGGGGCTCCTGACCAAGCCTGATCGGCTCCTGGGCGGCCCGGCGCGCGCGGCCGAGGCGCGGCATGCCCGCATGCGCCCGCTCGAGCAGGCGCAGCGCCTGCAGGAAGTCGAACCGGTAAGGTTCGACCGCGAGCGCCGCCTCTACAGCAGATGCCGGCTGCCCAGTCGGGTCGGCCATCGCATGATCTCGCCACGTTCGAGCGTCGTCACGACCGTCTCGGTGAAACTGTTGAGGGACACGTATCTGGCGAAGAACTGCTCGAGCACGGCGCCCAGCAGGAACGCCTTGGGATCGCGCAGGCTCTGCTCCTCGATCTCGACCTCGACCTCGAGCCCGCGGCCGAAGGTGATCGGGCCGGACACGGGCAGCCGCCGGACCACCGGCCGGCTCGCCACCCGGACGATGCTCTCGGTCTCGCTCCTGCCCGCCGGCGCCTGCTGATAAAGCGCCAGCAGCGTGCGCAGCGCCGCCGCGCCGCCGCCATTGCCGTCGTCGACGATCGACCGGTAGTTCAGCGCCAGGTGGTTGATGAGCTGCCAGGAAGTCCGGTCGCGCGCGAGCGACGGACGCGGCGCGGTCGGCCCGGCGATGCAGGTGATCTTCTCGAGCGGCGCGCCGCTGTCGGCGGTGAAGTGGCTGACGCCGACGCCGAGCGGCATATGCAGCGGCAGGTCGCGATTGCTGCACATCGCATCGACCGTGAGCCGCTGCAGCTGCGACGGCTCGGGGCCGGCCGGATCGGTCAGGGTCAGAAAGACCTCGCTGCCGAGGTAGCTCGAGCGCGGACCGCCATGCCGGCGCTGCTCGGTCGAGATCAGGCGGGGCCGGCGCTCCAGGGTGTAGAAGCCGCGATCGCCCGGACGGCGGTCGGTGATCTCGTAGAACGGCGCGAACTCGCGCTCGACATTGTCGCCGAAGGCGCGCACGCGGCGCAGGCGGTGCACCTCGTAGTCGAGATCGTGGGTCCGATCGACGACCACGTGCAGGTCGCGCTCATGCGGCTTGATCAGGATCGGCTCGGCCGCCCTGGGAAACAGGTTGACGGCGGGCGTGGCGAACAGCGCGATCTGTTCGGCCGTGATCGCGCCCTCCAGCCCCGGGCTGACACTGTCGAGCAGCACGAACAGGTCCAGCCGAGGGTCCTCGCAGCGGCGGACCGCCGGCGCGAGCCCGCCGAGCCTCGCGAACAGGAAGCGCTCGGCGAAGCTGAAGAACTCCTTCAGCAGGCGGTAGCCATGGAAGCTCCGCAACGAGCAGGGCAGCAGCGCCAGCTCGTCCTCGAAGCCCCAGGTGCCGATCGCCGACCGCGGCAGATGCTGCTGCCATGCGGGCGTCTCGGCGGCCGGCTGCGCGACCACCCCGACGCCGTGGCCGATGATCGCCTCGTACAGCCGCAGGCCGAGCCCCTCGCTGCCCGTGAGGTAGAGCGGCAGTTGGTCGAGCGCCAGTTGCTGGAAGGGTGCCTCGCCGAAGGTCTGCAGGCGCAGATGCAGGGCCGCCTTGACGTCGCGCCGGCCGCCGACGCCGTGCCGGGCAAGGCTCGAGCCGGTGATGTAGCGCGCCTCGGCGAGATCGATCGGCCAGAGCTCGACCGGATGCTTGGTCAGGAACGTGCACCTGGTCTCCTCGCTCGCGCCGAGCCGGCTCATCAGGCGCGTGTCGCGGTCGACCCGGAAGCCGTCGGCGAGGTTGGCGGCCCGCTGGTCGGGCTTAAGGGCCGCCACGACCATCGACGGCGTCGGCGCCAGATAGTCGGGATAGACCATCTCGAGCAGATGGCTCGTGAAGCTCGGGAACTCGTCGTCGAGCTTGCGCTGGATGCGTGCGGCAAGAAACGCGAAGCCTTCCAGCAGGCGCTCGACGTAAGGATCGCCGCAGCCATTGCGGTCGAGCGCCAGCCGGCTGCCGATCTTCTCGTGCTCCTGCGCGAACTCCCAGGCGACGTCGCGCAGATGGCGCAACTCGTCGTCAAAGTAGCGGAGCGTGGTGGCGTCCATCAGGCGGGCCGCTCCGCGAGCGTGGCGTGACCGTTCTCGAGGTCGACGATCGAGGTCAGAAGCAGACGCAGCGGCGCCGGCTCGGCCAGCAGCTCCGCCTCGATCTCGAAGGTCAGGGTGCGGCCGTCCATCTGCTCCTTGTCGGCGTGGGTGCGCACGACGACGCTGTCCGGATCGAGGCGCGGCTCGAAGCGGACGATCGCATCGCGCAGGGTCTTGGCGAGCCCGCCGCGCATCGAGTCGTTGAGATCGGTGATCGTCAGGCCGACGATCGAAGGGATGCCGTAGTTGAGCACGCTCGATCGGGCTTCGGGATAGGCCTCGAGCGAATGCGCGGCCTCGAAGTACTCGGTGTTCAGCAGCCAGGCCAGATCGCGCAGCACGCTCCGCTTGAGGCGCTCGATCGACATGACGCGCTGCTCGCGGCTCTCGAAGCGGCGCTGCTGCTCGAGCATCACGACGCGCTCCAAAAGCGCTTTCTCGTCGTCGGAAAGCCGCGCGAACGGCTCGAAGTCCTTCGGCAGCAGGCGCGGCGCGCGGCGCTGCTCGACGTCGAACAGCTTCTCGAAGGCGATCCGCTCCTGCTCGTCGAGGATGCCGAGCAGCCTCGCCCGATCCTCGTCGAGCCGCCAGGCGATCACCCGCTCGTCGTCGGCGAGGCGATCCAGCAGCGAGGGCTGCAGCCGTTCCTGCGGCGTCAGCTCAGTCATGGCCGCCGTTCGCCGCGGGCAGGTCGAGCTCGATCTCCCTCGCCTCGAGCAGCCCGATGTCGTCGCCGTCGGTCGCGAACATGCGCTGACCGCGCCCGAGCGCGACGTCGCCGACGGCGTGCCATTCGGTGTCGCGCGCGAGGCGCGCCGACGCGTCGCCGTGCTCGGAGCCGGGATAGCGGGTCGGCACGAAGCCGACGGCCTCGCCGTCGTTGCTCCAGGTGAAGCGCGCCGGCAGCCAGACGAAATCGCGCAGGTCCTCCGGCGGCTCGAGCACGATCTTGCGGATGCGCGCGAACGGCGCCCAGAAGTAGCGGCCCTGCAGGACGACCTCGAGCACCGGGCCCAGCCGAGGGTCGGCATCGGCGATCCAGGCGAACGGCTTGCCGTCGATCCTGCCGGGCACCGCGTCTGCCGCATCGAAGGCCTGCGTGCGCAACGCCTGCGCCGCCGCGTGCTCGCCGGTGGCGGTAAGCCGGGCCGCCTCGCTGAGCGCGCCGAACCACGGCAGCGGCTCGCCGAGGCTGGAAGGGCTTCTTGCGCCCTGGAACAGCTCGGCGCGGAACACCTCGCAGGCGATCAGCGGCCTGTAGGCCTGCGCCAGCAGCGCATACTGCGCGTCCATCTCGACCAGCACGTTGAGCTGGCGCAGCGCCCGCTCCCAGGCACCGTTCACCGCGAGCAGCTGGAACAGGAACACGCGCAGCGCCTTGTCCTGCGGCTTCCTGCGGATGCCGGCCTGCAGCGCCTCGAGCGCCTCGTCCAGCCGGCCTTCGCGCAAGGCGGCCTCGGCGGAGCTTGCTCTGGTGTCCTGGGGCTCGCTCACGGGTGCTCTCCTGACCTCAGCGATGGCTCAGCTGCAGCTCGATCCGCCGGTTGCGGCGATGCGCTTCGGGCGTATCGGCCGCATCGAGCGGCTGATATTCGCCAAATCCATTGGCGGAGAGCCGCTTTGGCGGCACGCCCTGCGATACCAGGTAGCGCACCACCGCGAGCGCCCGCGCGATCGACAGCTCCCAGTTGGACGCGAAGCGGCCGGATTGAATCGGCACGCTGTCGGTGTGGCCGTCGACCCGGACGAACCACTCCAGGTCCGGCGGCATCTGCGCCTGGATCTGCATGATGCTGGCGGCGAGCTTGCTGAGCTGCACGCGGCCCGCGGCCCCGAGTTCGGCCGAGCCGGAGTCGAACAGCACCTCGGCCTGGAAGACGAACCGGTCGCCGATCACGCGCACGTTGTCGCGATCGCCGAGTACGGCGCGCAGGCGCGCGAGGAACTCGGAGCGGTAGCGGCCGAGATCCGCGATCCGGCCGGTCAGGTCGTCGACGTTGGCATTGCTCGCCGCGATCGTGCGCGCCTGCTCGTGGATGCGGCCGTCGGCGGCGCGCAGCACGCCGAGCAGCCGCAGGGTCTCGGCCTGGAACGCCGTGCGCTCGCGCTGCAAAAGGTCTGCCTCGCCGCGGATGCGCGCGAGCTCGGCGCGCTGCTGCGCGAGCTCCGCGTCGGTCGTCGCCTGGCGCGTGCTCGCGGCATCGAGATCGCCCTTGAGACCGGCGAGCTGCGCCATCGAGGCATCGAGATCGGCGCGCAGCGACAGCGTCGCCTTGCCCGACGCCTCGGTTTC
>DASUGG010000014.1:0-3397 GCA_036274135.1 Geminicoccaceae bacterium | reverse complement strand
GGCCGAGGACCGCCGCGCCTCCTGAGGCCATCCACGGCCGCGCCGGTCCGGCGCGAATCGCCAATACGCCCGGCCAGGATCCGCGACGATGCAGGCCTATCTCGACTACAACGCGACGGCGCCGCTGCGGCCCGAGGTCGTGGCGGCGATGGTCGAGGCGCTCGACCACACCGGCAATCCGTCCTCGGTGCATCAGGCCGGCCGCGGCGCGCGCCGCCTGCTGGAGGAGGCACGCGAATCGGTCGCGGCGCTGGTCGGCGCGCCGGCCGAAGCCGTGCTGTTCACGAGCGGCGGCACGGAAGCCAACAACCAGGCCTTGCGGAGCGTCGGCGGTGGCTGCCTGGTCTCGGCGGTCGAGCACGATTCGGTGCTCGCCGCGGCGCCCGACGCGGCCCGCATCCGGGTCGACACGCATGGCAGCATCGACCTGCAGGCCCTTGAAGAGCAACTGCAAAGCTTCCGCCCGGGGCTCGTCTCGGTGATGCTGGCGAACAACGAGACCGGCGTCGTGCAGCCGATCGCCGAGGTGGTCGAGCGCGCCCGCCGGCACGGCGCCCTGGTGCATTGCGACGCGGTGCAGGCAGCGGGAAAAATCCCGATCGCGCTCCACGACTTGGGCGTCGATCTGCTGACCCTGTCGGCGCACAAGCTGGGCGGTCCGCCCGGCGTCGGCGCGCTGCTGCTAGGGCCCGGCATCGAGCCGACGCCCTTGCATCACGGCGGTGGCCAGGAGCGGCGCTGGCGGCCCGGCACCGAGAACCTGCCGGGCATCGTGGGCTTCGGCCGCGCCTGCGCTCTCGCCGCGGCGGACGGCGGCTGGCGGCAGCGGGTCGGGGCGCTGCGCGACCGGCTCGAGGCGGCGGTCGCCGCGATCGCGCCAGAGGCGGTGGTGCTGGGCGCCGGCGCGCCGCGCCTGGCCAACACCTCCTGCCTCGCCATGCCAGGCGTCAGCAACCAGGTGCAGCTGATCGACCTCGACCTCGCCGGCGTCGCCGTCAGCGCCGGCTCGGCCTGCTCGTCCGGCAAGGTCGGGCCCTCGCACGTGCTGGCGGCGATGGGCGTCGAGCCGGAAGTGGCGCAGACCGCGATCCGCGTCAGCCTGGGCTGGGCCAGCAGCCCCGCCGACGTCGACGGTTTCGTCGCCGCCTGGGGCCGGCTCTACGCCCGCACCCGCGCCCGCGCCGCCTGAGGACGGGCCGGCGCCCGGCTTGCATTTTGCCCGGGCTTTGCCGACATAGAGGGAACACGCGTTGCAGAGGGTTGCCGCATGGCTCCACAGGTTCTGTCACTGACGCCGGCCGCGATCGGCCGCGTGCGCCAGCTGCTCGACAGCCGCGGCGACGGTGCGCCCGGCATCAAGGTCGGCGTGCGGACCTCCGGCTGCTCCGGCCTGACCTACACCATCGACTTCGTCGACGAGATCAAGGACGGCGACGAGGTGATCGATGCAGAGGGCGTCAAGGTCGTGGTCGACCCCGCCGCGCTGATGTATCTGGTCGGCACCGAGATGGATTTCGTCCAGGACAAGCTCGGCGCCGCCTTCAAGTTCAACAATCCCAACGAGGCCGGCCGGTGCGGCTGCGGCGAGTCGTTCACGGTCTGAGCGGCGCGGTCTAGCCGGTTTGCCGCGGGCGCCCCGCACCGTCGGCGCTGATGCGATGCCGAGGATGACCTTCATCACCGCCGCAGGCGAGCGGCACGAGATCGAGGCCGAGTGCGGCCGCTCGGTCATGGAGATCGCCCGCCAGCACGATCTCGGCATCGAGGGCGTCTGCGAGGGCTCGCTCGCCTGCGCCACCTGCCACGTGATCGTCGCGGACGAGCATATCGGGCGTCTGGCGAGCGCGACGGCCGAGGAGGAGGACATGCTCGACCTCGCCGTCGGCGTCTGCCCGACCTCGCGGCTGGGCTGCCAGATCGTGCTGACCGAGGAGCTCGACGGCCTCACCGTGCGCCTGCCGGCCTGAGGCCCGCGATGCCGGCGGATCTGCAGCTCGCGCCCGGCGACCGGGTCATCGTGGCCATGTCGGGCGGCGTCGACAGCTCCTGCGTCGCGGCGCTGCTGGTCGAGGCGGGCTATGAGGTCATCGGCATCACCCTGCAACTCTATGACCACGGCGCGGCGCTCGGCAAACGCGGCGCCTGCTGCGCCGGGCAGGACATCCACGACGCGCGCGGCGTCGCACAGCGGCTCGGCATTCCGCACTACGTGCTCGACTTCGAGGCGCGCTTCCGCCAGGCGGTGATCGAGGACTTCGCGCAGGCCTATGCCGAGGGCCGCACGCCGCTGCCCTGCGTGCGCTGCAACCAGCGCATCAAGTTCGACGATCTGCTCGGCATCGCCCGCGATCTCGGCGGCGCGGCGCTGGCGACCGGCCACTATGTCCGCCGCGAACTCGGCGCGGCGGGCGTCGAGCTGCACCGGGCCGCCGACGTGTGGCGCGATCAGAGCTACTTCCTGTTCGCGACGACCCCCGCGCAGCTCGCCTTCCTGCGCTTTCCGCTCGGCGGCCTCGCCAAGGACGAGACGCGCCGGCTGGCGGCGCGCTTTGCCCTGCCGGTCGCCGACAAGCCGGACAGCCAGGACATCTGCTTCGTGCCGCAGGGCTCCTATGCCGGCGTCGTGCGCAAGCTGCGGCCGCAGGCCGCGCAACCCGGCGAGATCGTGCATGTCGACGGCCGGCCGCTCGGCCGCCACGAGGGGCTGCTGCACTTCACGGTCGGGCAGCGGCGCGGGCTCGCGGTGGCGACCGGCCAGCGGCTGTACGTCGCGAAGCTCGATGCCGGCCGCAACCGGGTGGTCGTCGGCCCGCGCGCGGCGCTCGCCTGCGGCCGCGCCGAGCTTCGCGGCCTCAACTGGCTCGGCGACGCGCCGCTGCCGGCCGAGGGCGTCGATCTCGAGGTGAAGCACCGCGCGCGCGAGCCGGCCGTGGCGGCGCGCCTGCTGCCGGGCGAGGACGGCGCCGCGCATGTGCTGTTCGCCGCGCCGCAGGCGGGGGTTGCGCCGGGCCAGGCCTGCGTGCTCTATGACGGCAGCCGGATGCTCGGCGGCGGCTGGATCGAGCGGGCGCCGCTCGTGCTCGACGAGCCCGCGCCGCAGGCCGCCGCAGGCGCTTGACCTTCGAGGCGTCCGGCCCTATCTCGGCCGCGTGGCGGAGTAGCTCAGCGGTAGAGCAGTGGAATCATAATCCATGGGTCGGGGGTTCAAATCCCTCCTCCGCTACCACCCCCAAGACCCCGGCGCAGCCGCTCGGGTAGGCTTCGATCAGGCGCCGCTGATCCCGCGTCGGGACGATGATGCCGGGCGCGGCCCCCGGCCTGGGCCGCTCCGCCGGCGCGTGGCTTGCGCGGCCGTTATCGCCTTCGCGGCAGGGACGGCCGTGATCGGCGATCCCGC